>JAFGXB010000124.1 GCA_016936875.1 Burkholderiaceae bacterium
AGCGCCCCCAGACCTGCCGCTGCGCGCCAGGCCCCCGATGGGCGAGAAACACTTGGGGTGGCCTGGCGTGTTTTTCAGGAGAGCGCCCCCAGACCTGTCGCTGCGCGCCAGCCCCCCGAGGGGGTGAGAAACACTTGGGGCGGCCCGGCGTGTTTTTCATGCGCGCACAGGAGCAGTCGATGCGTTGTTTGTTGCCCTTGCAGGCAGTCCGATAGGGTGTCTGGCGGTTCTGATGTGCTTGCGTGTTGTCGCAACGTGGCGACAAATCGTCCCAGCGCAAACCGGGAAATCAGATACCCCCATGGGTATTGATATACTATCCCCTGTATATATCGCGTGACCAGTCTGTACCGGGCGGCTATTCTTCTCGGCCCGGTGTTTGAATGCTGCGCTTGCGCGCTTCCTTGGTTTGATTTCCTCTTTCTGGCGGGGCTGGATGATGACGGATTCCTTGTCTGGGCGTGTTCGCGCCGGGCTGTTGACAGGCGTTTGCCTTTACGTTTTTGGCGGCATGGCGTTGGCGCAGGCTGAAACGCTGGATTTCCGCCAGGCGGTGGACGTGGCGCTGCGGCAAAACCCCGACCTGATGGGCGTGCAGGCGCAAATGGCGCAGGCGCGTGCCGGCATCAATCAGGCCGAGGGCGCCAAAATGCCCAAGATCACCGTATCGGCCGGGGTGACTCGCACGAATGACGCGCTCAATGCCTTTGGCATCAAGTTGTCGCAGCGGCAGGCGACGTTCAATGACTTTGGCGCTGGCCAGTTCGATCCGACCAATCCCAACGTTTTGAGTGTGGCGCCCAATTCGCTCAACTACCCCGGCTCGGTCAATAACTTCAATACCCGCATCGAAGCGCAGATGCCGCTCTACACCGGCGGCAAGCTGCAGGGTTATCTGCAGCAGGCGCGCTCCATGTTGATGGCGGCGCAGGCGGGCGACCAGGCGGCCAGGCAGCAGATCATCTACCACGCGCTGCAAGCGTATGACGGGGTGTACACGGCGCGTGCCTTCAAGGGTGTGGCGGGCAAGGCGCTGGAAGCCTCGCAAAGCCAGGTGAAAACGGTGGACAGCCTGTTCAGGCAAGGGGTGGTGATCAAGAGTGATCTGCTTTCCGCGCAGGTGCGGCTTGAAGACGTGAAGCTGCAGCAGGATCAGGCGGCCAATATGGAAGCGCAGGCAATGGACGCGCTGCATGTGGTGCTCGGTGTGCCGCTGAACCAGCCCATCACGCTCGGGCCGGAGGTCATGGTGACCTTCCCCGAGGGCGACCCGAATGCGTGGGTGGGGCAGGCCATGGAGCGCAATCCGCAAATTCAGGCTTTGCAGCATCAGATTGCCGCTGCCAGCGGAAAAATCGAGGTGGCGCGCTCCGACCGCTATCCGCAGGTTGGGGCCATGGTGCGCTTCGACACCAATGATCCCAACGTCGGCTTCGAGTCGCGCAGCTATACCGTGGGCGCTCAGCTCAACTGGACCATTTTTGACGGGGGCGTGACGCGCAACGCGGTCGATCAGGCCGTGGCCCAGCGCATGGAATTGCAGGCCAAATTGCAGGGCGAGCAAAACCAGCTTGGCATGCAGGTGCAGGACAGCTACCGCAAAGCGGTCGACGCGGCCAATCAGGTCAAGACCCGCGAACTGGCGGTCACGCAGTCTGAAGAGGCCGCGCGCATTGTCAGCAAACGCTATGCCGACGGCGTGGGCACGCTGGTGGAAGTGCAGGGCGCGCAGGCGCAGCTCGACAAGGCGCGGGCCGATCTCATTCTGGCCCGGCAGCAGGTCAATCTGCAGCGCGCCGCGCTGCGGCTGGCCATTGGCGATCTGACGCTGGACGCCACACAGCCCATTAAACCGGCGGCGCAAGTGGCGGCGGCACAGACGACTGCGGTCGACGCGGCCACCTCCAAACCCTGAACGACTGGTGGGCCGGGCGCTGTGTCTGCTCGCCGCCTGTCGTGTCCTGAAACGCACTTGAATTTGATCTCCCTCTCATGACTGCCATGAATCAATCTGCTCTGCCTTTGCTGCGTCGCGCACCGCTGGCCCTCGTGCTGTCCGCAGCCCTGTTGTCGGCCTGCGGCCATCAGGCCGATACCGCGCAAACCCCCGCCGCGCCTCGTGTGGTGGCGGCGCAAACGCTCAAGCTCGCATCGAGCGATCAGCAAAATCTCACCCTGCTGTCGGGCACGGTGATGTCGAGCAACCAGGTGCAGGTCGCCTCGCGGCTGATGGGTTATATCCGCACCCTGTCGGTGAAAGAGGGGCAGACGGTGAAGGCGGGGCAGTTGCTGTTCCAGGTGGACCCCACCGATATTCAGGGCCAGGTGGCGCAGGCGCGCGCCGGTCTGGCGCAGGCGCAGGCCAATCTGGCCAACGCCAAGGGCGATTTCGAGCGTTTTGGCAATCTCTACAAGGAACAGGCCATTCCCAAGCAGCAGTGGGATCAGGTGCAGTTGCGCTACCAGGTGGCGCAGGAGCAGGTGGCCGCGGCGCAGGCGGGCTACAACACGGCGTCCGCGCAAATGCGCTACTCCTCCGTCACCTCGCCGATCACCGGCGTGGTGGTGCAGAAAATGGCCAATCAGGGTGATCTGGCTGCGCCGGGTCGTCCGGTGCTGGTCATCGAGGGACAGGGCAAGCTGCAGGTGACAACGCAGGTTCCTGGCGACGTGTTCAGCAAAATCAAGATTGGCGACAAGGTGCAGGTGCTCAGCAACGGCAAATCGTTGCAGGGCACCATCGCCCAGGCCGTGCCGGTGGCCGACCCGATGAGTCATACCCATACGGTGAAGATCGATCTGCCGCCCAGTGCCGGTCTGGATAGCGGCAGCTTTGTGCGCGTGGGCTTTGCGGTGGGCAGCTCGCCGCAGCTGCGTGTGCCGCAAAGCGCCGTGGTGGATCGTGCCGGGATGACCGGCGTGTTCGTCGTTGACAAAGACGGCATCGCCCACTTCCGCCTGGTGCGCGTGGGGGCGCAGATGGGAGCGGATGTCGAGATTCAGGCCGGGCTGAGCGCGGATGACACTGTCGTCACTACCAATCTGCCGGACGTGGAAAACGGTGTGAAGATCGGCGGAGGCAACCGTGGCTGAACATGCGGCTCCCATGAATAGCGCGGGCAAGCTGGCACGCGCCTTTATCGAATCGAAAATCACTGCGCTGATCATGGTCGGCCTCACCCTAGCCGGGGTGTTGGCCCTGCTGGTCACGCCGCGCGAATACAACCCGCAGATCGTCGTTCCCGCGGCCAACATCATCGTGGCCAAGCCGGGCGCCGGGCCGCAGGAGATTCAGAACCTGGTTGTCAAGCCGCTCGAAGCCATCATGGCCTCGATGTCCGGCGTCGATCACACCTATGGCTATGCGACCAACGACTTCGGCGTGGTCACGGTGCAGTTCAAGGTGGGCGAAGACCAGGAGAAAAGCCTGGTCAAGATGTACAACCAGTTGATGCAGAATCTCGACCGCATTCCCCCCGGGGCGATGCAGCCGGTGATCAAGCCGATCAATGTGGACGATGTGCCCATTCTCACCCTCACCCTGTCGTCGGCCACGATGAACGGCATGCAGCTGCGCGATGTGGGTGAGAAAGTGCTGGCGCATCTGCGCAATGTGCCCGGTGTGTCGTTCACCGAAGTGGTGGGGGGCGCGCCGCGCGCAGTGAACGTGGCCATTTCGCCGAGCAAACTGGCGGCTGTTGGCATTCCGCTGGAGCAGCTCGACAAGATTCTGCAGGGCAGCAACGCGGCCGCGCCCATCGGCAATCTGGTGGACGACAACAAAGTCACGCCGGTACGCATCGACAGTTTCCTCGGCAATGCGCAGCAGGTGGGCGACATTCTCATCGGCGCGCCGGGTGGCAAGCCGGTCTACCTGAGAGACGTGGCCAAGGTGACGGAAGGGCCGGAGCAGGTGGATGATCTGTCGCACTTCGCCTGGGGGCAGGCGGCGAAGGGCAAGCCGCACGGGCAGGAGATGAGCGCGGTCACGCTGGCGATTGCCAAAAAATCGGGCACCAACGCGGTGGTCGTGGTGCATGACGTGCTGAGCAAGCTCAGCGAGATCGAAAGCTATGCCTTGCCGCAGGGCGTGCACGTCACCATCACCCGCGACGACGGCCACAAGGCCAACGAGGCGGTGAACACGCTGGTGGAGCATCTGGGCATTGCCATTGTCAGCGTGTCGCTGCTGCTGTGGTTTTTCCTCGGCTGGCGCGAGGCCGGCATCGTCACGCTCACCGTGCCGCTGACCTTGTTCGCCGTGCTGACGGTGGATCTGATCGTTGGTCAGTCCATCAACCGCATCACCTTGTTCGCGCTCATACTCTCGTTGGGTTTGCTGGTGGATGGCGCCATCGTGGTGATCGAGAACATTCACCGCCATCTGCACGGCGGGCCGGTCAAGAACTTCAACCGTACTGTGGTGCAGGCGACCAACGAGATCGGCAATCCCACCAATATGGCCACGCTGGCGGTGATTCTCGCCTTCGTGCCGATGGCCTTTGTCAGCGGCATGATGGGGCCGTTCATGCGTCCCATCCCCATCAACGTGCCGGTGGCGATGATCGCCTCGCTCATCCTGGCCTATACCGTGGTGCCCTGGGCAGCGCGGGTGTGGCTGAGCAAAAAGGCGATGCGCGAAGCGCTGGCGCACAGCAGCAGCCTGGAAGAAGAAGGCGCGCACAAGCAGGACAAGCTGCACGCGGCCTATCTGAAAATGATTGAGCCGCTGCTGCGCAACCGCACGCAGCGCAATGTGATGTTCCTCGCCGTGCTGTTGCTGCTGATTGCGGCCATGCTCATGCCGGCCTGGCAGTTCATCCGCCCCTCGGGCATGAACGGGCCGTTGTCGGCGCTGGGCGTCGAACTCAAGATGCTGCCCAACGACAACACCAATACCTTCCTGGTGCAGATCGACACCCCCGCAGGCTCCACGCTGGAGCGCACCGATCAGGTGGCGCGCGCGGTGGGCGATGTGTTGGCGGTCAATCCGTATATCGTCGATTACCAGACCTTCGTCGGGCAGGCCGCGCCGATCGACTTTGCCTCCTTGGTGCGTGGCGACATGCTCAAGCGCGGCGACAACTTCGCCCAGATCCGGGTGAATCTGGTGGGCAAGGGCGAGCGCTCGGTGGAGTCTCACGAAATCGTTCAGAAGCTCTACGACCAGCTCGCCCCGGTGCGTGCGCGTTTTCCGTCGACCTTCATCAAGCTGTTCGAGACCCCGCCCGGCCCGCCGGTGCGTGCGCA
>JAFGXB010000125.1 GCA_016936875.1 Burkholderiaceae bacterium
GCAAGGAGGGCGGCGGCACGGTTTGCTGCGTGGAGCGCGTCGCCAGGTCGCGCACCAGGGCGGAGAAACTGCCGATGCTCCAGTTGCGCTCGAACTGGGCGCGATAGGCGGGAGCGTCCATCAGTGGCGGCAAGGCGTCGCCAGCCTGGATGCGCTGGAAGGCCGCGTCTTGCGCCACCGCGTCGATCTGCACTGCGGGCATGTGCTCAAACAGTTGTGTGAGCAGACCATGAATCGCCTCGCCGCTGTGCACCACGCTGCCACCCAGCAGATAGCCGATCGCGCTGCGGTGGAACATGCAGGCCATTGCGTTGCCCTCTTTCAACGCCGACACGCCGATCCACAGCGCATGGCGCGCGCGGGTGAGCGCAACATAGAGCAGGCGCAGGTCTTCACGCAGTCTGTCCTGGTCGCGCTCCTTCTCTTTGGCCGCTTTGTATGCCGTGGAAAACGGCAAAAACACCAGCGGATACTCCAGCCCCTTGGATTTGTGGATGGTCACCACGCGCACCAGATCGGCCTCGCTTTCCAGCCGGACGATCTGAGCGTCATCGGCCTGGCCTTGCAGTTGCGCATGCAACCAGCGGATCAGCGCCTGCTCGCCGTCGAGAGTGCTGCTGGCGAACTGCAACAGTTCGGCCAGATGCAGCACATTGGTCAAGCGCCGCTCGCCGCCGTCGGCAGCCAGCCAGCGCGCAGGCAGGTTCAAGCGGTGCAAGGCCTGGCGCAACATGGGCAACACGCCCTGGCGCAGCCAGACGCCGTGCAAATCGCCCAGAAGTTCAAGCCGCTGCTCAAACTGGGCATCGTCCGTGGCGAGGGCGGCCATCTCGGGCAGAGACAGCCCCAGCGTGGCGGTGGCGAACGCGGCGCGGGCGAGCCGACCATCGCGCGGCGCAGCCACGGCGCGCAGCCAGCGCAGCAGATCAGCGGCTTCGGGCGAGGCAAACACCGAGTCGCGGTCGGACAGATAAACCGAGGCGACGCCGCGGCGCTGCAACTCCCGGCGGATGGCTGCGGCCTCGTCCCCATCGCGCACCAGCACGGCCAGATCGGCCGGACGCAGGCGGCTGAAACGATCGCCGCTCTGGCGAAAACCGGCCTGCGGATCGTTCAGAAATTCCACCATGCGCGCTGCCGCATGGGCGGCAAACCGTTGTCTGGCCGCCACCTTCGACTCCAGCATGGCGCACACGCCAAACTGCAACGCAGGCACTGCGCCACTGGCGCAGACCAAGTGCTCGGGCCGCCCCTTGGCACCAACCGCGATGAACGGCACGGGGTTGGTTTCTTCAGACGCCCCTTCCGCCCGGTACAAAAACGCGCCCTCCCCTTGCGCGTTTTCGCGGTGCGCGAACAGACGATTCACGCCCCGTACCAGCGCCTCGGTGGAGCGGTAATTGGTATCGAGCATGGCGTGCCGGCCCTGCGTGGCGGCGCGTGCCTGCAGATAGCTGGCAATGTCGGCCCCGCGAAAGGCATAGATGGACTGCTTGGGATCGCCAATGAGCAGCACCGTGCTTGGCTGGGGCGGCGCGCCATAAAGATCAGTGATGGCGTACAGCCGGTCGAACACGCTGAACTGCAAGGCCGAGGTGTCCTGAAATTCGTCGATCAAGGCCACCGGATATTGCTGCACGATGCGCGCGCGCAAGCGCCCACTCTGTGGCCCCGCCAGCGCGGCATCGAGGCGTTCGAGCAGATCGTGAAACCCGAACTGGCGCGAAGCGGCCTTCAGCGCGCGCAGCCGACTGTCGATCTGCGCGGCGGCGTAGGCCTGCAGTTCGGGCAGGCTGTCTGGCAGCGCAGTCAGGGCGGCGCGCAGCGCACCAACCGCTTCAAACACCGGCGGAACGTCCACGCTCTTGCCCTTGTTGCACCCGTCGCGCAGCCCCTCGGGGGTAAGCTTGGCCCAGGTCTTGTCGTCGATTGCCGGACGTGGCAACGCGGCGTCGTTCAGCCAGCCATCGAACGCGCCGAACCAGGCCGCCACGCTTGCCGTCTTGTAGCTTGTTTTGCTCAGCGGACAGTCTGCAGAGTGCACCAGTTCCAGCAGCCACTGCCGCATGGCGGAGATGGCCTCGGCGTACTGGGCTTTGAGCGCACGCAGCGCAGCCTGCTGCGACGCGTGCAAACGCTGCCAAAGCGCCTGCAGAGAAGCATCGGTTGGCGCGGCCCGCTGTGCTGCGGTCTGCGCCCCCGCCAGTGCGGCGCGGCGGCTTGCGGACACGCTCTTTGTCAGCGCGTCCACGCTGGGCCACACGCCGAGCACACCGTCGAGATGTTCGCCAGACAGCGGGTAGACCTGCTGCCGCCAGAAGTCGCGCACCGCCTGATTTTCAAGCTCTGTCTCGTTGGACAGCAGGTCTTCATCGAAGGACTGGCCGCTGTCGAACGCATGCTCGCGCAGCATGCGCTGGCACCAGGCGTCGATGGTGAGCACGGCCGCGTCGTCCATCGCCTGCGCCGCCATGGTCAGTCGCCAGGCGGCGCTGTCCCGCGCAGGGCCTGGGGGATGGTCGTCCAGCAGTTGCTGCAAAAACGTGTCGTCTGCATCGGGGCTGCATGCGCCCTGGAAGCATTGCGCCGCGTGCACCAGCCGGCTGCGGATGCGCTCGGCCAGCTCGCGCGTGGCGGCGCGGGTGAAGGTCATCACCAGAATCTGTTCCGGCGTCAGCGGGCTGCCGAATGCCGAGGCTGGCGTGCCGTGGCCGAGCACCAGCCGCAGGTAGAGCGCGGCAATGGTCCAGGTCTTGCCTGTGCCCGCGCTGGCTTCGATAAGGCGACTGCCCTGCAGCGGCAGGCGCAGGGGATCGAGGATGGCGGTCATGCGTCCTCCTCGGCGGGGCTGGTTTTCTGGCCGTGGAAGTGCACTTCGGCGGCGCTCGCCCAAGCGCGCAAGGGTTCAAACAGCGTGGTCTTGTAGGTGTCGAACCGGCCATCTGCGCGCAAGGCGTCAAAGTCGGGGAACACACGGGCGAGGCAGGGTTCCTCGACCTCGCCCGTGGTGTTGAAACCGCCGTCATAGGTCGTGGCGCCATTGTCTTTGTTCAGCGCGGCCAGGGCGGTGCGGGCCACCACAGGCAGGGGCGCGGCCATGCCGTCTTTCCAGGCTGACAGCAAGTCTCGCAGGTGCGCTGCCGCTGCGTCTTGCGCAAGCGGCGGGAGTTGCAAGGCGGCGTCCGTGCCAATCAGCCAGCCTTCGACGGCTTCGCCACAGGCGCTGGAGGCGAGCTGCCGCACCCAGGCGTCAATGAGTCTGTCGGCGCGCGGCTCTTCTTTGGAATCGAGCAGGCGCGAGGCGGTGAGCCGCATCCAGACGCGGCCTTGCGCGTTGGCGCGCAGGCCATCGAGCCAGTCGTCGAGTTGCACGTCGGCATGCGCAAAGGCCAGCGGAACTTTGGCCTCTTCCACGCTGTAGCCCCGCTGCAAATCGTCCCAGTGATTCAGCATGGGCAAGGCGTCCTGCCGCAGCTCTTGCGCCACACGCGCGCCGAGTGCACGCATCGGCAGCGCGCCGCTGGCCTGTAACTGGTGCAGGCGGCGGGCAACGGTGTGCTCCACGCCATCGCGCACGGCGGCCTGCGGATCGTCGAGCAGGGCGCTGAGCACGCCGTGGCGGGACAGGCCGTCGAGCGCGAAGACTTCGTCGTCGTCCTGCGCGGTGAGCTCGTCAAACACCACATCGAGCCGGACGCGGAAAAACGCCTTGACCGGGTTTTTCAAGAAGCGGGCGAGCTGCTGCAGACTCAGCGGTTCGGTGAGGGGTTCGAAATCTGCGCAGAGCGCCTGGGGCGCCGCCTCGCCTTGATGCGCCGGGCGCCATTCACGGGCATAGGTGAACAGCGCCGGATTTTCCGCCATGCTGCGCTCGAAGTAGCGGCGGCTGAAGGGTTGCAGCGGGTGCAGGGTGGTGCGCTGCGCCAGCACGTCGCCGTCGCCGTCGTCTTCGCCATGCCAGCCAGCGGCGATGTAGTCGCGCAACTGCGCCACCAGCACCGAGGGCGGCTGCGCGGTGTTGTCGCGTGGGCTGCGTCCGGCCCAGCTGATGTAGAGCATGCGCCGCGCCGACAGCAGGGCTTCGAGCATGAGGTAGCGGTCGTCTTCGCGACGTGCGCGGTCGCCGGGGCGGTATTGCCCTGGCTGGCGCATGAGATCAAAGTCGTTGCGCGGGCTCTGGCGCGGGTAGTCGCCATCGTTCATGCCCAGCAGACACACCACCTCGAACGGAATGGAACGCAACGGCATGAGGGTGCAGAAGGTCACGCCGCCCGCCAGAAAGCGGCCGCCGCCCGGTGCGTCATCCACCGCGTCCAGCCAGGCCGCGCGCAGCACGTTCAGCGGCACTGGTTCGTCGAACCCGGCAGCCGCGCAATCGCCCAGCCAGGCCGATAGCGCATCGTCGATACGGGCGCGGGTCTGGCGCTCGCGCAGTTCTTGCGGCTGCGCAAGAGCGTCGAGCAGGCTGCGGGCATGTTGCGCCCATTGCTGCGGGGTGGCCGTGCCGATGGCGGTGTGCCACCAGGCTTGCAGCACATCGAGCAGATCGGCCAGCGGGCCGAGCAGCGCGGCATCCAGACCGCCAATTTCTTCATACGGAACGATGTCTGCAAAGCCGGTCTCGCCTGCGCCGGTATAGCCCAGCAACATGCGGCGCAGGCCGAAACGCCAGCTGTTTTGCTCGCCGCACGCGGCCAGGCCGAGATGGGCGCGCTGGCTGGTGTCCAGCCCCCAGCGCACACCGGCGCCCGCGATCCACTGCGTCAGGCGCGGCCGGTCTTCGGGCTGCAGACCAAAGCGACGGGCAATGGCGGGGACGTCGAGCAGATCGCCGATGTCGGTGGCGCGGATGCGCTGATCCGGCAGCTGCAGCAGCCAGTCGAGTGCATGCAGCAACGGCTCGGTGGCACGCGCCGGGAGATCGGCGATATCGAAGGGGATGAAGCGCGGATCGCCCTGCGGGTATTGGCCAAACACCGCACGAATGGCCGGTGCAAACGGTGCAATATCCGGCACCATGACCACGATGTCGCGGGGCCGCAGCGGCGCTGTGCCACCGTGCTGCGCCAGCAGCTGCAGCAACTGGTCATGCAGCACTTCCACCTCGCGCTGCGCGCTGTGCGCAATGTGGAACACGACCGAACGATCGGCCGTGGCAATGGGGTTGTGCGGGTGCTCGTGCAGCGGCAACAGGTCGCGCACAGCAGCCTGCGCCTGTTGCAGCAGCGTGACTCCCGGGGCCTCGTCGAACAGCCCTGCGCGCGGCAATTCCGGCTCGTCCTGCGCCACGGCGCGGGCGTCGAAGGCGTCGAGTTGGCGCATGAAATCGCGCCCTTGACGTCCCCACGCGGCAAGCAGCGGATGGGCGTGCGCGTGCATCGCCTCCAGGCCGATCGCCGCCAGGTCGATGTTGTTGCGCGTGCTACGGCGTGCCGGCATCTTGCGCAGCAATTCGCGGCCCTCGATGATGTCGGCCCAGTGATAGCGGCAGGGGTTGGGCAGCGCCACCAGAATCTGCACCTGTTTTGAGAGCGCCACAAGCGCGTCCACCGTGGCCCCCGGCAAGTGCGAGGCGCCAAACAGCACCACGCGGCGAGGCAGCGCGGCAGACCCTGCGCCCGCGCCCTCCAGCGCCCGCAGCATGGCCCGCTGCACCTGCGGACGCATGGAGGCGCGCTCCGCATCACTCAGTTCGGCCAGCACCGTGCGCCACAGCAGCGCTTGCCAGCGCTGATCTTCCGCGAGGGGCGAAGGAACCGCGCTGGCGTCGAGAAGCACCTCCCGGCCTTCGGCCCAGGCGTCGAGCCAGTCGCCGCGGTAGATCTGATACTGATCGTAGAGATCGGCCAGCTTGCGCGCCAGTTGTAGCCGACGCTGCGCGTCATGCCCTTGCAGATACTGCGACAAGGGCGCGAAACCGGGCTGATGCAGCCACTGCGGCAAGAGACGCATCAGCCGCCAGGTCAGCACAGACTTGTCCAGCGCCGATTGCGGCGGCACCGCTTCGCGCCCCAGAACCTGCCGATATGTGCGCCACAAAAACCGCGCCGGCAGCTCCACCCTCGTTGCCGCACAGATGCCGCGCTGCGTGGCCAGCGCCATTTTCAGCCACTCGGCAGCGCCATTGCTCTGCACCAGAAAAACCTCTTCCTCCAGCGGCCCCAGTGGCTGTTGCGCCAGCCACTGCAGCACGGCGTCGCGCAGCAGTTCCAGGCGGTTTCCCTGCAAAACAAGCAGGCCGGGGCGAATGTCGTGGGTCATGGGCGCTGGAGGTGTGACGAGGCGCTATTGTGACTTGTCCCGTGGAGGCCAGTTGCGCGAAGCAATCGCGTATGCCATCCGCCGCGCAATTCCATGACGGATGAAGAAGTCGCCATCTTCGAGAGCGCGCGTATCAAGTCCCCAGCCCGCGCAGCGAGTTTTGAATGATCCTGCTCGATACCAACGTGATTTCGGAACCTCAGCACCCGACCCCGAATGCGCATGTCCTTGACTGGATCGACGCGCAAGCGCTGGAAACGCTCTACCTGTCCGCGATCACGGTCGCCGAGCTGCTGACTACGTCCCGCGCTGCTGGCTTGGCGGTTGAAACGGCCGATGCCTTCATTGCAGCCGTTGCCACCCGTGACACCGCCCCTTTTGAGGCTGCGGGGCTGAAGATCGTCAACCCTTGGGAAGCTGCGCGATGACAACCGCCCAAAAGGGGGTTGTCAGCCGTAACCCCAGGGGAACTACACCCGCCGAATGGCGTTTCGGGTGATCGGGCCCCAGTAGCGGCTGTCGAAGCTCTGGAAGCGGTGGCGATGTGCAAGGCGGCGAGGGCGATGGCCTTGCAGCGTATCAAACCAACTGGGCCAATGCCGCCAAGAAGCCCCATCCGGCGTTCCTTGCCGGGTTGCACTTCCATGACTTGCGCC
>JAFGXB010000126.1 GCA_016936875.1 Burkholderiaceae bacterium
CCTTTCCTGCAATTCCAGAAAATGTTGATCCGTTGTTCTTATGCTTACCGCGTTGTTATGGGCTGTCTCCCACCACGCTCTACTCAGGTATTGCTGGGAGCTGCGCCGTCTGCTGGCGGCGTGCTGCCCGGGTGCGCGGTTTTCCATTTCGCCACCCATTGCTCGTACTCGGGCATGGTCACCACCTTGATGACGATGGGCATGAACGCGTGATACTTGCCGCAAATTTGAGCGCACTGGCCGTAGTAGGTGCCGGTCTTCTCCGCAGTAAACCAGGTGGAGCGCACGAAACCCGGGATGGCATCCATCTGGACACCGAGGGAATTCACATAAAAACCGTGCAATACGTCGTCTGAGGTGGTGACGATCTTGATCTTCTTGTCCACAGGCACCACGAGTTCGTGGTCAACGGCCAGCACGAAGTTGTTCGGCAGATCCTTGCCTTCGTAAATCTCGGAGTACGGTGTGGTGAGGGTGGACCAGAAGGAAATGCCCTTGCCGGGACCGGCCAGATAGTCATAGCCCCATTTCCACTGCGCCCCGGTGGCCTTCACAGTCATGAAGGAATCGCTGTGATTTTCTTGCGCAATCACCGTGCGGGTAGCCGGAATCAAAATGGCAATCACGATCAGGATCGGGATGATGGTCCAGGCGATCTCGACCTTGGTGCTTTCATGGAAGTGCGCCGCCACCGCCCCTTTGGATTTGCGGTGCTTGAACACTGAATAGAACATCGCACCGAACACCACGATGCCGATGCCCAGACAGACCCAGAGCATCATGTCCATCAGGAATTTTTCCTGCTTGGCAATGGGCGAAACGGGATTCTGGAAATACAAGCCCAGCACCTGCGGACCGCCCGGAAGGCTTTCCACAGCGGCATGGGCCGCGCCCATGACGCCCAGCAGCGATGCCGCGGTTGCCAGTCGGATTTGATGTAATGCCTTCATGTCGCCCCACTCTAAGAATTGGTCTTATCCCTAAAACACATCAAAGGGCACGCAACGCGGCCCGCAAATCTTTCGCCAATACCGCACGCCGCTCAGGACGAGCGTAGCGGCCGATGTAAGCAGTTTTTCCGGCTGACGAAACCTCGATCAGCCCACTCTCCGGCAGCGACACCCGCACCCAATGCGGATTGAAGCTGACGGCCTGCACCACACCGGCGTTTTCCCATTCCACCTGCAACTGCTGCGCGGACAAACGCACACGCTCGCGGTCCGTAGCATGGCGCCCATAGACAAACAGCGCAATCGCCACCGAACCCAGTTCAATTCCCGTGAACGGCATGACCAGCGAGCCCCCCACATCCCACGCTATCGCCGCCACCATCAGAGACACGACGCACAGCGAGACAAAAAACACCATCAGCTGCTGCGGTGACATGGAGCAGTTGCGACGGAACACCCAGTCGCGCACCCAGCTCTCGCCCGGTTCTTGCCTGTCCTGATCCTGGCCACCTTGCGCGCAATCCACAGCCAGCAGCGCGCCTTGCGAGGCGCTCTCTGCTGTGAGTGGCTGCGGATCGGCGTTGTGCATTTGCATCATTCAGGGTGATTGATCGGGCAGCGCCACTGGCCTGCCACAGACCTATATGAGTCGATGATTATAGGTGCGACAGAATGCCGCATCAAACTTCTCGCCGTCACTTGCATTGATTTTGCGCCGGATCAAGATGAGTCAAATACATCATGATCCATGAATGCAACAAATTGATTCCGCGACAATTTGCCGCGTTTTTACTCCCCGCGCGGAGGTTTCGGCAATCCGGGTTGACGCGCAGTGTTGCGCAATTGTTCGACGTCGAAAGTGGCCTGCCCTGCGTGCGCCCGCTCGGTGCGCGGACGAAACGCGTGGCCATACACCAGCTCGAACGTCAGGGTGACGCGACCATCGGCTCCCGCCGTGGCATCGAGCGCCGCTGTCAGACGCTGCCAGGCGCGCGGGGTACGCAAACCTGGTGCATGTGCGGCATGCGGCACCGCGCCCAGTGCGCGCAGCTCAAGCAGCGCGGCATGCGCGGATGGCCAGGTCATGCGCACGAGTTCCATGTCCATGACCGGATCGGCAAAACCCGCCTGCACCAGTTCGTCACCAAGGTCGTGCATATCAGTGAACGTCATCGGCTGTGACCCGTAGCCCACGGCGCGGCAAACCTCGGCGAGTTCCTTGAGCGTGTCCGGCCCGAATGTCGTGAAAAACAGCGCGCCCTCCGGCTGGAGCTGTCGCCTCCAGGCCGCGAGCACCGGAGCGCGGTCGCGTTGCCAGACGAGATAAAGGTTGGACCACAGCACATCGGCCTGCGCAGGATATTCCGGGTCTGCCGCGTCCACGGCCTGGACCTGCACAGGGCTGGAGCGCCCAAACCAACGCGCCCACCCCGTGCGGGCAAACCGCTTTGCCGCCACCTGCGCCAGCAAGGGCGACGGCTCATAGCCGAGAACTTGCGCCTGCGGGTACTGCCTGTGCAGCAGATCGAGACCATCGCCCCAGGCGCTGCCGGCATCCAGCGCCCGCTGCGCCTGCGCCCGCAGCAAAGGCAGGCGCTCGGCCATGCGCCGCGCCGCCTCCTGCCAGATGAAAGGCGCCTCGAACCGCGCCAGCCGGTCGCGCGCGCAGGCCGATGCCGCCAGCCAGCGGGCCTGTTGTTGTGCGGCGAGAAACTGATCAGGACGATCCATCTACGGGGCGGGATTGGCGCGGTGTGCCGCGCGGCTGCGGCGATATAGTGCGGCGATGTCCGCACTGAAGCACCCTATTTTGCCTGCCCCGCGATGGTCTGCGCTTTGGCCCGGACGTTGCGCTCATTGCGACGCCCGCAGCAACCTGCCCCTGTGCCCGGACTGTCTGCAGCGTGATCTGCCGCTGCGTCCCCGTTGCCCATCCTGCGGCATCGCGGTGCAAACAGAAGGCACCCCATGCGGTCACTGTCTGCTCCATCCCCCACGGTGGAGCGGCGCGCTGACCCTGGGCGATTACCACTTTCCCAATGACCAGTTCATCCTGCGCATGAAGTTTGGCGCCGAACCGGCTTTGGGCCATTGGTTCGGCGCGTTGCTTGGACAGCGCTGGCAGCAGGCCGGATTACCTCTGCCCGACATCGTGCTGCCCGTGCCCCTGTCCCGCGAACGCCTGCGCGAACGCGGCTTCAACCCCGCGTGGGAAATGGCGCGGCGCCTCGCAAACAGTCTGGATCGTCCAGCCGATCCGCACTGCCTGCAACGGGTGCGACATGGCACCGCGCAGAGCCATCTGCCACTCGACGCGCGCAAGCGCGCTGTGCGGGGTGCCTATGTCTGCGCATCCCGCTGGGAGGGCCAATCCCTGCTGCTGGTCGACGATGTCATGACCTCTGGCGCCACGCTGGACGAAGCCACCCGCGTCCTGCTGCAACAGGGCGCTTCCAGCGTCAGCGTGGCGATTGCCCTGCGCACCCCGCTCGACCACGCACCCTGATCTCACCGCGCAAGACCCATGTTCCACATCGTTCTGGTCCACCCGGAAATCCCGCCCAATACCGGCAACATCATTCGTCTGTGCGCCAATACCGGCTGCACGCTGCACCTCATCGAACCCCTGGGATTCTCAGTGGACGACAAGCAACTGCGCCGCGCCGGGCTCGACTATCACGAGTACGCCTCCATTCAGATTCACGCCGATTGGACGCATTTCCTCCAGACCGCGCAGCCGCTGGCAGAGCGTCTGTTCGCGTTCACCACGCGCGGCAGCCAACTGATCGGCGGCGTGTGTTTTCAGCCGGGAGACTGGCTGGTATTTGGCGCAGAAACCAGTGGACTGCCTGAAGCCGTGCGCGCGCAGTTCCCGCCAGAGCAGCGCGTGCGCCTGCCCATGCGCCCGGAGCAGCGCAGCCTGAATCTGTCGAACGCAGTGGCGGTCACGGTGTTCGAGGCCTGGCGACAGAACGGCTACGCCGGGGGGATCTGAAAGCTACCCGATCGCCGAGAAATCCGGCTTGCGTTTCTGCAGAAACGCCATCATCGCCTCACGCGCTGCCGGCGCCCCGAGCAAAGCCTGAAACAAGGCTTCTTCTGAGCGCATGCGCGCCAGCACGGCCTGCGGCCCCTGATCGCCGAGCCCCTTGAGCAGGCGCTTGGTTGCCCGCACCGAAGGCGCGGGCAGGCGCGCGAATTTTTCCGCCTGCGACACAGCAAACTCGCGCAAGCCCTCTACAGGAAGCACGCGGTTGACCAGGCCCATTGCCAGCGCTTCGGCGGCATCGAACGGTTCGCCGAGCAGCAATTTTTCCGCCGCCCGCTGATAACCGGCGATCTGCGGCAACAACAGGCTGGACGCCGCCTCCGGGCAGAGGCCAAGCTGCACGAACGGCAGAACGAACTGCGCATCGTCCGCCGCATAAACGAGATCGCAGTGCATCAGCAGGGTGGTGCCCACGCCCACCGCAAATCCTTGGGCCGCGGCGACCAGCGGTTTGTCCAGACTGACCAGATGCCGCAAAAACTGCAGCACCGGCGCCTCCTCGCCCTGCGGCGGGTTGGCGACAAAATCCTGCAGATCATTGCCTGCGGTGAAGCTGCCGCCCTCGCCCGCGATCAGCACCGCCTTGACTTCCGCGTCGCTGGCGGCACGCTCGAAGGCCGCGTTGGCCGCCTCATACATCGCCAGGGTCAGCGCGTTTTTCTTCTCCGGGCGATTGAACACGATGTGCAGCACACCGCTGCGCAATTCCACAAACACCTGACTCATGCCGTTGTCTCCTGAAGTGCGCTTTGCTCAGACGTTTTCGAAAATTCCCGCCGCGCCCTGCCCTGTACCAATGCACATGGTGACCATGCTGTATTTGGCCTTGCGGCGGCGCATGCCGTAAATGGCCGTGGCCGCACGGACGGCGCCAGTAGCCCCCAGCGGGTGGCCCCAGGCGATGGCACCGCCCAGCGGGTTGAGCACCTCGGGATTGATGCCCAGGTCCTTCACCACGGCGAGCGATTGCGCGGCGAAAGCCTCGTTGAGTTCGATCCAGCCGATGTCGTCGAGCTTGAGGCCAGCCTTGTCCAGCGCGGCGGGAATGGCGAATTTCGGCCCGATGCCCATGATCTCCGGCGGCACACCGCGCACCGCGAAGCTGACAAAGCGCGCCAACGGCACGAGATTGAACTGCTTGAGAATCTTCTCGCTGACCAGAATGAGCGCGCCTGCGCCATCCGAGGTCTGCGAGCTGTTGCCCGCCGTCACACTGCCCTTGGCGGCGAACACGGCCTTGAGCTTGGCCAGCGCCTCCAGCGTGGTGTCGGCGCGCGGGCCTTCGTCCACGGTCATCTTGCGGGTTTTGATGTCCACCTCGCTGGTGCCCAGGCGCGGAAACTTCTCCACAATGTCCAGCGGGGTGATTTCCTCGTTGAACTCGCCCGCGGCAATACCGGCCAGCGCCTTCTGGTGCGAGGCCAGCGCAAAGGCGTCCTGCTCTTCACGGCTCACCTTCCACTGCTGCGCCACTTTCTCGGCGGTCATGCCCATGCCATAGGCGATGCCCACATGCTCGTTGTTGGCGAAGATGGCCGGGTTGAAGCTGGGGTGAAAACCACCCATCGGCACGCGACTCATGCTCTCGGTGCCACCGGCAATCATCACATCGGCCTCGCCCACGCGGATGCGGTCTGCCGCCATCTGAATGGCGGTGATGCCCGAGGCGCAGAAACGGTTGACCGTCACGCCGCCCACCGTATCGGGCAGACCGGCAAGCAGCGCGCCGATGCGGGCCACGTTCATGCCCTGATCGCCCTCGGGCATGGCGCAGCCGATGATGGCATCTTCGATCAGTTTGGGATCGAGGCCCGGCACCTGCGCCAGCGCGGCGCGAATGGCGTGCACCAGCAGATCGTCGGAACGATAGTTTTTCAGCATTCCGCGCGGGGCTTTGCCCACAGGCGTGCGGGTTGCGGCAACGATGTAGGCGTCTTGAACTTGGCGTGACATGACAGTCTCCAGTAAACGATGCGGCTCAGCCTCGCGGCGCGGGCTGGGCCAATAGGGTGATGGTGCCTTGCGCCGCAGCGCAAAGCAGATGTTCCTCGCCACGCAGGGCGAAAATCTCGCAACGCACAACCGCCTGGCTGCGCCCTGCGTGCAGCACGACAGCTTCGACACGCAGACGATCCCCCATGGCGGGACGCAGATAGTTGATCTTGAACTCCGAGGTCACCACAGCCGTGCCGAGCACCGAGCCACCGGCGAAGGTCAGTGCGTTGTCTGCCAGATAGCTCAACACACCACCGTGGGCGAAGCCGTTTTGTTGCAGCAACTCGGCGCGCAGCGGCAACTCAAGCACGGCGTGCCCAGACGAGAACGCCGTGACCTCGGCCCCCAGATACTGGCTGAACGGCTGTTGCGCCAACACCTGGCGGCCGAGTTCTAGCGTGGCTTGCATGGCGATGGAGCGCGGTCAGTTGCGCACCGGCTTGCCGGTCTGCAGCATGCCCATGATGCGTTCCTGGGTCTTGCCCTGGCCGAGCAGTTCGCAAAAATGCTTGCGTTCCAGCGCCATCAGCGTGGCCTCATCGGCCTGCGCGCCTTCCTCCACATCGCCGCCGCACAGCACGGTGGCGATGCGCGTGGCAATTTCGAAGTCATAGGCCGAGATGAAACCGCCGTCGCGCAGATTGACCAGCTGGGCCTGGATGGTGGCCACGCCATTGCGCCCCAGCACCGCGAAGGTCTGCCCGGCAATGGGCGGGCGATAACCCGAGGCGGCCATGCCCCGCGCCTGCGCGATGGCCACATGCAGCAGTTCGTGGCTATGCATCACGATCACGTCGCTGGGCAGCAGATAGCCCAGGGCCCGACTTTCCAGCGCGGATTTGCCCACGCTGGCCATGGCTGCGGCCTGAAAGTAAGTCTTGAGGAAGTGCAGGATGTCACCGCCCTTGGCCTCTTCCGCCGCGCGTCGGGCCAGATAGGTGAGGCCACCGCCGCCCGGAATCAGGCCCACGCCCATTTCCACCAAGCCCATATAGCTCTCGAAATGCACCACGCGACGCGCGCAGTACACGCTCATCTCGGTGCCGCCGCCCAGCGCAATGCCCGACACCGCCGCCACCGCGGGCACCTGCGCATAGCGCAAGGTGAGCATCAGGTCCTGGAGCTTTTTCTCTTCCGGCTCGATGGCCTTGGGGCCACCAGCCATGAAGGCCGGCATCATGGATTGCAGATCGGCACCGGCGCTGAACGGCCCGCCAGACAGCGAAGTGGGCTGCCAGATGACCAGGCCGTTGTAGCTGGCCTCGGCCAGTGCAATGCCTTTGTGCAGACCCGCAATCACGCCGGGGCCGATGGTGTTCATCTTGGTCTTGAGACTGGCGACCAGCACGTCATCGGCGCCGGGCGCCGTCCACAGGCGGATGGACTCATCCTCGAACACGGTGGCACCGGACTTGAGCGGATCGGCTGCCTGCTCGCCGAGCACGGATTGCCTGAACGTCTGTCGCGCATAGACCGGCAAGGTGGAGCGGCCGATATAAGCGTTCTTCGCCGCAGAGTAGGAGCCTTCGGGTTTGTGCACACCGTCCACCTGGCTCACCCAGTCGGGCAGCGGCGCGTTGCACAACGTCTTGCCCGCGGCGATGTCTTCGCGGATCCAGTCGGCGATCTGCTTCCAGCCCGCAGCCTGCCAGCTCTCGAACGGGCCTTCGTTCCAGCCGAAGCCCCAGCGGATGGCAAAGTCGAGGTCACGGGCGTTGTCGGCAATGTCGCTCAGGTGCAGTGCGATGTAATGCCACACGTCGCGGAAAATGCTCCACAGGAACTGGGCCTGCGGATTGCTCGATTCGCGCAGCAGCTTGAAGCGCTCGGCCGCCGGTTTTTTGAGCATGCGCACCACGATCTCGTCTGCCTTGCCGCCACCGGGTACGTAGTCGCCCTTGGCGGGGTCGAACTTCAGAATGTCTTTACCAACTTTCTTGTAGAAACCCGCACCGCTTTTCTGCCCCAGCGCGCCGTTGCCCACCAGGGTGGCGAGCACAGGCGGAGTGGCGTACAGCGCGGCAAACGGGTCCTTGTCGGCCGGCAGGGTGTCCTGCATGGTCTTGATGACGTGGGCCATGGTGTCCAGGCCCACCACGTCGGAGGTACGGAAGGTCGCGCTCTTGGCGCGGCCGAGCTTGGCCCCGGTGAGATCGTCGATGACATCGAAACCCAGGCCGAACGTCTCGCCCTCCTTGATGACCGCCAGGATGGAGAACACGCCCACGCGGTTGGCGACGAAGTTGGGCGTGTCCTTGGCGCGCACTACGCCCTTGCCCAGGGTGGTGGTGAGGAAGGTTTCGAGCCGGTCGAGAATGGCACCGTCGGTGCTCGCGGTAGGGATGAGTTCCACCAAGTGCATATAGCGCGGCGGGTTGAAGAAATGCACGCCGCAGAAGCGCTTGCGCAAATCGGCGTCGAAACCCTCGGACAGCGCGGTGATGGACAGGCCGGAGGTGTTGGACGCGAAGATGGTGTTGGCCCCCAGGTGCGGCGTGACCTTCTTGTAGAGATCGTGCTTCCAGTCCATGCGCTCGGCAATGGCTTCGATCACCAGGTCACAGCCCTGCAGCAGTGCGAGGTCGGTCTCGTAATTGGCCTGCGTGATCAGGCCAGCCTCGGCCACTTCGCCCAACGGCGCGGGGCTGAGTTTCTTGAGATTGGCCACGGCCTTGTCGACAATGCCGTTCTTGTTGCCCTCCTTGGCTGGCAGATCGAACAGCACCACAGGCACGCGGGCGTTGACGCAATGGGCGGCGATCTGCGCGCCCATCACCCCGGCGCCGAGCACCGCGACTTTGCGGATATGAAGGGTTTGTGTCATGTTGATTCCTTGAGCGATCAGGCGAACACCGCCTCGGTGTCCATCAGGGATTTGGCACCGCTGCGCGCCATGCGGATGGCCGCAGCAGATTCAGGGTAGAGCCGCGCAAAGTAAAAACGTGCGGTTTGCAACTTGGCCTGGTAGAAGACCGAGTTGTCGCCCGCCGCAATTTGGCGCAGCGCCACCTGCGCCATGCGGGCGAAGGCGTAGGAGAACACCACATGCCCGGCCACGCGCAGATAGGGCACGGCGGCAGCGCCCACTTCGTCCTTGTCGGCCATGGCTTTCATGCCCAGTTCCATGGTGAGTTTTTGCATCTTGTCCGCCAGATCGGCCATTGGGTTGACGAACTCCTGCATGGCTTCATTCACGCCTTCTTCCTCGATGAAATCGGTAAGAATCTTGCCGAACTTGCGCATGCGGGCACCGCCATCCATCAGCACCTTGCGGCCCAGCAGATCGAGCGACTGGATGGTGTTGGTGCCCTCATAAATCAGGTTGATGCGGGCGTCGCGCACAAACTGTTCCATGCCCCATTCGCGGATATAACCGTGGCCGCCATACACCTGCAGACACTCATTCGTGGCCTGCAGGCCGTTGTCGGTGATGAAGGCTTTCACGATGGGGGTGAGCAAGGAGACCAGATCGTCCGCATCCTTGCGCACTTCGGCATCGGGGTGGTGCAGCGAACGGTCGAGCAGCAGCGCCACCCAGTAGGCGAGAAAGCGCCCTCCCTCGGCCCAGGCACGCGCGGTCAGCAGCATGCGGCGCACGTCGGGATGCACAAGAATGGGGTCAGCCGGTTTGTCCGGCGCCTTCGGGCCGGTGAGCGCGCGCATCTGCAGACGGTCGCGGGCGTAGGCCAGTGCGTTCTGGTAGGCCACTTCGGTCAGACCGAGCGACTGCATGCCCACGCCCAGCCGCGCGCCGTTCATCATCACGAACATCGCGGCCAGGCCCTTGTTGGGCTCGCCCACCATGGTTCCGATCGCGCCGTCGAGCGCGATCTGGGCCGTGGCGTTGCCGTGGATGCCCATCTTCTCTTCCAGTCCCACACAGTA
>JAFGXB010000127.1 GCA_016936875.1 Burkholderiaceae bacterium
AGGCGCGGCTTTCCAGCCAGTCGAAGTAACGCCGCACGCCGTAAAACTGCTTCTGCCAGTTGCCGCGCCAGTTTGCGTCGCCCTCGATGACCCAGGTGCGTTCGCGCGCGGTCAGTTCGGCCCAGGGCACATCGAGCCGAATGTCCGCCTGCGGGGCGTAGCGTTCCAGGTCGGTCTGGCATTCGGCAAAGCTCTGCGTCTGCCAGGGTTTGACTGCACCGGCCCGCAGTGTCTTGCGGGCATCGGGAATCACCAGATCGAGGTCAACGCCGATCACCCGGCCAAAGCCGCGGCAGGTGTCGCACGCGCCCACCGGCGAGTTGAAGCTGAACAGGCCGGGGCTGGGATCGCGGTAGTGGATGTCGCAATCGGGGCAATGCAGATCGGCGGAATACTTCCAGTGCGCACCTGGCGCTGCGGCATCGTCTGCGAGTTCGCGCACCTCCATGCGGCCCTGGCCGAAGCGCAGCGCGGCTTCCACCGCCTCGCTCAGCCGTGCGGTGTCGTCGGCGGGCAGGCGCAGGCGGTCCTGCACCACATCGAGCACCCGGCCTTGCGGCGTCTGCCGCTCGCCCAGAATGCGGGTGTAGCCCTGCGCCGCGAGCTGCTGGGTGATGTGCTCGGTGGTCATGGATTGCGGCACCGCGACCGCGAACACAATGGCGCTGCGCACCCCCTGCAGCAGGAGCCCGGCCCGGCGCTGCACGTCCTGGGTGATGCTCTGCGCCGAATCCCGCCGCACCACCGCGCCGCAGCCGCGGCAGTGCAAGGTGGCCGCCCGCGCGAACAGCAGCTTGAGGTGATCGGCCAGTTCGGTCATGGTGCCCACGGTGGACCGCGAGGTGCGCACCGGATTGGTCTGATCGATGGCGATGGCCGGGGGAATGCCTTCGATGCGGTCAACCTGCGGACGATCCATGCGGTCGAGAAACTGCCGCGCGTAGGGCGAGAAGGTCTCGACATAGCGCCGCTGACCCTCGGCGTACACCGTGTCGAACACCAGCGAACTCTTGCCCGACCCCGACACCCCGGTGACCACGACAATCTGCCCGAGCGGAATGCGCAGATCAAGATTTTTCAGGTTGTTCTGCCGCGCGCCGTGAATGCGGATGGCGTTCTCATCGACAGAGGAGTCAGGCGAAGTGCTGGGGGAATGTGCAGTCATCCGGGCACTATACCGGCGGACTTCGGCGCTCGCGTCGGGCGGGTTTTGGCGGCTCAGTAACGGGCTGCAGCGGGTCAATCTCCCGTCCATCGCCCTTCAGCCGGGTCGGCACGTGCCGTTTCAGATTGCAAACGCACACCGCGTTTGCGGGGGATTCACCCCCCCCGATGGATAGAATTTGTCAACGAATGACCCGCAGACTTCCCACCATGCGACTCCCCAAACGTCCCGCCCTGTTTTCCGCCTTGTTCGGCAAGCCGGAAAACACGCGCACTGCGGCGCTGTCGCGGCATCTGGAAATTCTCATCACACGCCCCGGCCACCCGGCGCACAGCCTGCGGATCGACCTCGATGTGATGTGGCGCGTGGTGCGCTGGGTTGGCGCAGCCATCGGCCTCTGGCTCGCCATCACGCTCTACATGACCTGGGCGCAGGTCTCCAACAGCAATAGCCAGCAGCGCGCGGAGCGTCTGGCTGCGCAGGCCGCCGCCGCCCAGTCCGCCAATGCCAGACTGCAGGCCGAAAACGGGGCCATGGCAGACAACCTGCTCACGCTGAAATCACGGGTGGAGAGTCTGGCGACGACCCTGCACGGTTTTGTGCAAAAGCGCGCCCAGCAATTCCCTGTGGAAGAGAAGAACAAGAACCAGGGCGGTCTCGCCGAGCCGCTCAATCTGGCCAATGCCCCGGCCATGCTGCACGCGGAGTCTGATGTGATTGCCGCCCGGCTGAATCTGTTGCTGCCGCAGGCGCGGCATCTGGCTGCGCTTGAAGCTGCGCGGCCCATGGGCGAGCCGGTGGCAGGCAACGCCGCCATTACCTCCGATTACGGACTGCGCTCCAACCCGATGGGCCACGGCCTAGAGTTTCACAACGGCATTGATTTCGGCGTGAACATTGGCACCCCGGTGCACGCCACAGCCGACGGCGTGGTGGAAAGCGCGGGCTGGAAGGCAGGCTATGGCAACTGCGTGGTCATTGACCACCCCTTTGGCTATCGCAGCCTGTTCGGCCATCTGAGCAAATTTCTGGTGAAGCCGGGCGACAAGGTTGCGCGCGGACAACCCATTGCCCTGTCCGGCAACACCGGCCGTTCCACCGGTCCGCATCTGCATTACACGCTGTTTTACGGGGACAAGACCCTCGACCCCGCCACCTACCTCCTCGCCCAAAAATAGGACACTCCATGTTCAAGCCGAAAACTCCAAAGACCACCGACGTCTGGGCCAAGGACGCGGCCACGACAACCGCCACAGTGACTGGCGCGCCTTCGGCGCTGACCTATATCGGCGCAGGCAGCGAAGTGCGCGGCGATGTGCGCGCGGCGGGCAATCTGCGCATCGACGGTGCAATTTTCGGCACGGTGCAGGTGGATGGCGATCTTGAAGTGTCGTCCACCGGCGCGGTGGAAGGTGAGCAGGTCAGCGCCCGCAGCGTGCTGGTGCATGGCCGCATCAAGGCCAAGGTACATGCCACCGAGCACCTGCGCATCCACGGCAAGGGCCGGGTGGAAGGCGACGTCACCGCCCAATCGCTCGACATCGAGGCCGGAGCGCATTTCATCGGCTACAGCCGCACCGGCACGGAGCAAGAAGCCGAAGTCCTGCAACTCGACCATGAAGACCCCGCGGCAGACAGCACCGCAGACGACGACGAGATTCGTCCCGCCGTTTGACATCCGCCCTGCATGACCCAAGGCAGCATGCTGTAATGCCCGCATGTCTGCCGAATACGCCTCGTCCCGCCCCCTCCCCCAAACCGACAAACGCCCACGCAGCCGCTCCGTGCGCTCGCTGAGTGGCCTGCTGCCGTTTCTGCGCCCGTATCGCGGACGCATCGCCGTCGCCCTGCTCTTTCTGCTGCTGGCGGCTGGCAGCACGCTGGCGTTTCCAATGGCCCTGCGCTGGCTGATCGACGCCGGCATGCTGCATGCGCAGGCCAGCCGCGCCGCGCTGGGCTGGCATTTCGCCGGGCTGTTCGGCTTGGCGGTGGCGCTGGGCGTGTTTTCGGCCGCCCGCTTCTATATGGTGAGCTGGCTGGGCGAGCGCATCACCGCCGATGTGCGCAGCGCCGTCTATGCCCACGTTCTGCGGCAGAGCCCGCAATTCTTCGAGCACACGCAGACCGGCGAAGTGCTGTCTCGCCTCACCACGGACACCACGCTGGTGCAGACCGTCGTGGGCACCAGCTTTTCCATGGGACTGCGCAATGTGGTGGTGCTGCTTGGCGGCATGACCATGCTCGTCGTCACCAACCCCGGGCTGATGCTGGGCGTGCTGGTGGTGATCGCGTTGGTAGTGGCGCCCGCCGTGTTCATCGGCCGCCGGGTGCGTCGGCTCTCGCGCGCCAGCCAGGACCGCATCGCGGACGCCAGCGCACTGGCGTCTGAAGTGCTCGCCGCCATGCCGGTGGTGCAGAGCTACGCCCGCGAGGACGATGAAAGCAGGCGGTTTGCAGACTCCGCCGAAACCGCATTCCGCACCGCGGTCAGCCGCAACAAAGTACGTTCGTTGCTGACCGCCTTCATCATCGTGGCCATGTTCGGCGCCCTGCTCTACGGCCTGTATCTGGGCACGGTGTCGGTGTTGGAAGGCCGCATGAGCGCGGGCACGCTGGGGCAGACGGTGCTGTATATCGGCCTGGTGGCCGGCTCCGCCGCCGCGCTGGCCGAGGTCTTCGGCGATCTGCTGCGCGCAGCCGGGGCCACCGAGCGACTGATGGAACTGCTGGCCGAACAATCGCCGGTGCGCAATCCGCAGCACCCTGTCGCCTTGCCTGCGGTGCACGGCGGTTCGGCGGTTGTGCTCGACCAGGTCCGGTTTTTCTACCCTTCCCGGCCTGACAAGCCGGCGCTGGACGATTTTTCGCTCACCATCGCCCCTGGCGAGACCGTGGCGCTGGTTGGCCCCAGCGGCGCTGGCAAGACCACTGTGCTGCAGTTGCTGCTGCGCTTTTATGATGCGCAGCAGGGCAGCATTCGCATCGATGGCGTGGACGTGCAGCAGGCCGATTTCAAAGCCCTGCGCCAGCGCATCGGTCTGGTGCCGCAAGACGCGGTGATTTTCTCCGCCAGCGCGGCAGACAACATCCGCTACGGCCAGCCCAATGCGACAGACGCCGACGTGCGGGCTGCCGCGCGCGCCGCGCAGGCCGAAGGCTTCCTCAATGAATTGCCCAAGGGCGCAGACACCTATTTGGGCGAGCGCGGCGTGCGTTTGTCTGGTGGCCAGCGTCAGCGCATCAGCATCGCCCGCGCCATTCTGAAAAACGCCCCGCTGCTGCTGCTCGACGAAGCCACCAGCGCGCTCGACGCCGCCAGCGAACGCGATGTGCAGACCGCGCTCGAACATGCCATGCGCGATCGCACCACGCTGGTCATCGCCCACCGCCTGGCCACGGTGCAGCGCGCCGACCGCATTGTGGTGATGGATCAGGGCCGCATCATTGACATCGGCACCCATGCCGAACTCATGGCCCGAGACGGCCTTTACTCCAGCCTGGCATCGCTGCAGTTCATGCAGTGAGACGCGCGCGGGCCTTCACTGCTTCAACTCCGAACAGAACGAGAACGGCGCACCGCAAGCCGGGTGGCGCCGTTCAGCGGAGGGTTTGGTTCAAGGTCTGAATGCTCTGAACAAGACTGGAATAGTCCGTGCTGACCAGCGCCCAGGGGTCAGTGCCATTGCCCTGATCGGTGACATACGCGTAACCGATCCCCAGATGAAACAAACTGGTCACCGTGGCGGCCTGGGTTTGCGGCAAATCGCTGATGCCCAAGGACAAGTAGGCGAATTTGTTCGGGCTGTAGCTGCTCAGTGTGGCCGGAACGGGCGGCAGATTCATGTCAGCGCTCTCGTGCATCACCGTGATGTCGGCGGTGTCAGCGATTGAGAGTGCGGGATAGGTTCCGGGATTGATGGCCACCAGAGCGGATTTGCCGCTGGCCGGCGCAATGTCCTGCCTGACGACCGCCGCGGCGGTGGCGTAATAACTCGCAAGACTCGCCTGATTCGATACTTCGTCGAAAAACACGCCATCTACGCCATAGCACTGCGCATAGGTCTGCACGTCTTGCTGCACCAGCGCCGGGTCGCGCTGGCCATAGCTGGTGTGGACATAGCCCAGCACCGTCACCCCAGCCAGGTGCAGTTGCGCAATGCCCTGCTGAAACGCACTCAAATTGGCCGAGGGCGGCGTGGTGCAGGCAACCGGGCCATTGCTCGGATTGATGACGGCAATGGTTGGCACCAGGGCGGCATTCGAAGCCACAGTGGTCCAGGAGGGATTGGGCATGGTCGTGCGCGTGGAGCCGCTGCCGCTACTGACCAGCGGATATCCATAAAGCGGAACTAGCACACCCATCGGCGCTGTGCGCTTGAGTACAACGGTGGAGGGTTGCGTACCCGACGCACTGGTCGACGTGTCCGCGGACGTGCTCGCGCCGCCTCCGCCGCCGCAGGCGCTCAGCAACATGCTTGCTGCAACGGCGACTGAAATCCAGCAAAACCACGTTTTTTTATGCATTCCCCCGCCCTCTTCTTCGCACTCCATGCCAACCGAGCAATTCATTTCCAACAAGCGCCACCAAAATCAGTGCGCCGCCAATCAAGGTCCCGTTGCCCGGTTGTTCGCCCGCGCCAATCCAGGCCCAGAGAATACCGAACACCATTTCAAGCAAACCGAGCAAACCCACCTCGGCCGGGGCCAGGCGCTGCGCCGCCCAGACGGCAAGCAGTCCGGGCAAGGCCAGTTGGAAGACGCCCAGAAAAGCCAGCAACAACAGATCGTGCAAATCTACGCGAACGGGCCATGCGGGCCAAACCACGGCCAGAACAGAGAACACGGCACCGATCATCACCGTGGCCTGCATCGGCACCTGCGCGCCCGCATGTCGCAGGCTGACCCAGTTGGCCGCCGCACTGAAGGGCACAGCAAGGGCGATGAGCATACCGAGCAATTGTGTCGTGCCATTGCGGTCATGCAGGTTCTGCCACACCAGCCAGCCCATGCCAACCAGCGCCAGTGCAATGGCCGCCCAGGTGCGGCCAGGCAGTGCGTTGCGCAGAACGAGCACACCCAGCACCGCAGCAACCAGCGGGCTGAGACTGTCGGCAATCAAGGTTTGCGCCACTGTGGTGAGCGTGAGTGCCACCATGAAAGCGGTGAACATCACGGCCCAGAACAAGGCGGAAAGCCACAGCAGGCCTGACGCCCGTCGCACGTCACGCGTCAGCGCACGCGGCCCCTGGCGCCAGAGCAGCCAGGCAAGAACGCCCAGGGCAGCAAAGCTGCTGCGCCAGAACACCAGATCGAGCCCGTCCTGGCGGTGCAAATGCCGCGTAACCACGCCCGCCACACTCCACAGCAGCGTGACGCCGACCATGGCGAACACGGCTCGGGAATGCGTTGCGACTGTGTTCACGCCATCATGAGAAACACGCCGGGCCGTCCCAAGTGTTTCTCACCCCCTCGGGGGGCCTGACGCGCAGCGGCAGGTCTGGGGGCAAATATCAAGCAGAACGCCCGGCGCGTTTGCGCTCCTGTTCGGTGAGGTGGCGCTTGCGCAGCCGCACGCTCTTGGGCGTGATTTCGACCAGCTCGTCGTCTTCGATGAACTCGACGCCGTATTCCAGATTCAGATCAATCGGCGGCGTGATCTTGATCGCGTCTTCCTTGCCGCTGACGCGGAAGTTGGTGAGCTGCTTGGTGCGGGTGGCATTGACCACGAGGTCGTTGTCGCGGCTGTGGATGCCGACGATCATGCCTTCATAGACCGGATCGCCCGCCTTCACGAACATGCGGCCGCGGTCGTCGAGCTTGCCCAGCGCGTAGGTGAAAATTTCGCCGTCGTCCATCGAGATCAGCACACCATTCTTGCGACCGGCAATCTCACCCTTGTGCGGCTCGTAGCTGTCGAAAATATTGGAAATCAGGCCGGATCCGCGGGTCAGGTTGAGAAACTCGTTGGTGAACCCAATCAGGCCGCGCGCCGGAATGCGGTATTCCAGGCGCACGCGGCCGCGGCCATCCGGCTCCATGTTCGCCAGTTCGCCCTTGCGCTCGCCCAGCGCCTGCATCACACCGCCCTGGTGCTGTTCTTCAATGTCGGCGGTCACCAACTCGATCGGTTCGTGGCGCACGCCGTTCACATCCTTGAACACCACGCGCGGCTTGGAGACAGCCAGCTCATAGCCTTCGCGGCGCATGTTTTCCAGCAGAATGGTCAGGTGCAGTTCGCCGCGGCCCATGACTTCAAAAATGCCGTCTTCCTCGGTTTCCCTGACCCGCAGCGCCACGTTGGACTGCAACTCTTTTTGCAGACGATCCCAGATCTGGCGGCTGGTCACATACTTGCCCTCCCGCCCGGCCAGCGGGCTGGTGTTGACGCAGAAGTTCATGGTCAGCGTCGGCTCATCCACCTTGAGCATGGGCAGGGGCGCGGGGTTGAGCGGATCGGTCAGGGTCACGCCAATGCCGATGTCGGCAATGCCGTTGATCAGCACGATATCGCCAGGGCCGGCCTCCGTCACCTGCACGCGGTCCAGCCCCTGAAAGGTCAGCACCTGATTGACACGGCCCTTGAAAGACGCGCCCTCCGCACCTTCCATCACCAGCACATCCATGCCGGGCTTAACGACGCCGGCATTGATGCGGCCCACGCCGATGCGGCCGACAAAGCTGTTGTAGTCGAGCGCGGAGATTTGCAGTTGCAAGGGGGCGTCCGGGTCGCCGCTGTGTGCCGGCACGTGCCGGAGCACGGTATTGAACAACGCGGACATATCCGGGCCCCACTGTTCACCCGGCGCGCCCTCTTCCAGCGAGGTCCAGCCATTGATGCCCGAGGCGTAGACCACGGGAAAGTCGAGCTGCTCGTCGGTGGCGCCGAGCTTGTCGAACAGATCGAATGCGGCGTTGACAACGGCATCGGGCTTGGCGCCCGGCTTGTCCACCTTGTTGACCACGACGATGGGCTTGAGGCCCAGCGCGAGCGCCTTTTTGGTGACGAAGCGGGTCTGCGGCATCGGCCCTTCCTGGGCGTCGATCAGCAGCACCACGCCGTCCACCATGCTCAGTGCGCGTTCAACCTCGCCGCCGAAGTCGGCGTGGCCGGGGGTGTCGACGATATTGATGTGCGTGCCTTGCCAGCTCACCGCGCAGTTCTTCGCCAGAATGGTGATGCCGCGTTCGCGCTCGATGGCGTTGTTGTCCATCACCGTGTCCACGACTTTTTCGTGCTCGGCAAAAGTGCCCGACTGGCGCAGCAACTGGTCCACCATGGTGGTCTTGCCATGGTCGACGTGGGCGATGATGGCGATATTGCGAATGGATTTACTCATGGTGTGACGTCCTGATGGAAAAATTCGGTTCGGGGTTGTGAAATCGGGGGCTGCGCCGTGGGCACAGCCGGGAAAGAAAATTCGTCGGGGCACAGCAGACGGCGCGGCGCCAGCACGCTGCCGTCCCAAACGCCGATGCCCAGCAGCACGGCTGACTGATCCGCAGCGAGCGGGCCATACACCCGCACATCCTCGCCATGCGGCACGCCATCGCTGACCTGCAGGCCGCTGAGTCGTCCGCCGTGCAAAAACCGCTGGGTCTGCTCTGCATCGAGGTCCTGACGCGGCGCGGCCTGCAGCAGGGCGTCCGCCGGCAACAGCCTTTGGCGCAGCGCGGACTTGCCCAACGCCTCGGCCGCATCCAGTTCCAGCGCCTGCGTCAGCGAAAAACCACCGCTCGCGGTGCGGGTCAGTGCGGCCAGATGCGCGCCACAGCCTAGCGCGTCACCGATGTCGCGCGCTAGCGCACGGATGTAGGTTCCCTTGCCGCAGTGCACTTCAAGCGTGAGTTGTTCGCCTTCCAAAGCCAGCGCCTCGATGGAGTGCACCTGCACCGTGCGCGGATCGACTTCAATGGCGTCTCCAGCGCGTGCGTAGGCGTAGAGAGGTTTGCCTTCTCGCTTCAGCGCGCTGTAGATCGGCGGGATTTGACGGATGGCGCCCAGAAAACGGGGCAGCACAGCATCGACCAAACCACGCTCCACCCGCACCGGCAGTTGCGCGACAACCTCGCCTTCGGCATCGTCGGTCGTGGTGCGCACACCGAGTTGCAGCACCGCGATGTAGCGTTTGTCCGCTTCAAGATGACGCTGGGCGAATTTGGTGGCCGCCCCAAAACACAACATCAACAACCCGTCAGCCAGCGGATCGAGCGTGCCGCCATGCCCTGCCTTGGCCGCGCGCAGCACGCGGCGCACGCGGAACAGTGCTTGTTGCGAGGTCAGTCCGCGCGGCTTGTTGAGCAACAGCACGCCGTTGACCGCCTCCCAGGGCGTTTTATTGGAGTTCATGGTGGTCGCAAAACCCGCGCGCGCGGCGCCGGGTCAATCGTCTTTGGCCTGTTGCGACAAGGCCTGCCTGATCAGACCGTCCATCTCGGCCGCCTTCTCGGTGGTCGGATCGAACAGGAAATGCAGCGTGGGCACGGTGTGAATCTGCAGCCGCTTGAACAACAGGCTGTGCAGATAGCCGGCCTTGTCGCTGAGCAACTGGCTGGCGGTTTCCGGCTCTGCGCCAATCACGCTGAAATACACCTTGGCGTGGGCGTAATCGGGCGTGAGCTGCACATCGGTCAGCGTCACCAGCCCAAGCTGCGGATTGCGCAGCTCGCGCTGGATCAGCTCGGCCAGATCGCGCTGGATCTGGTCGGCGATGCGCTGGGTACGGTTGGGCGTTGCGCGTTTCATTGCCGTCTGGCGGTTCCCTTACAGGGTCCGCGCCACTTCCTTGATCTCAAACACTTCGAGCTGGTCGCCCTCTTCGATGTCTTGGTAATTCTTCAGCGACAGGCCGCACTCGAAACCTTCCTTGACCTCGCGCGCATCGTCCTTGAAGCGCTTGAGCGAGTCGAGTTCACCGGTATGAATCACCACGTTGTTGCGCAGCACCCGCACCTGCGCGGAACGACGCACCAGCCCGGAGAGCACCATGCAGCCAGCCACCGCGCCCACCTTGGGAATGCGGAACACCTGGCGGATCTCGACCAGACCCAGGGTCTCTTCCTTCTTGTCCGGCGTGAGCATGCCCGACATGGCGGACTTGATCTCATCAACCGCTTCGTAAATGATGTTGTAGTAGCGGATGTCGATGCCGTTGTTCTCGGCCAGTTTGCGTGCGCCCGCATCGGCACGGGTATTGAAGCCGATGATCACGGCCTTCGAGGCGATAGCCAGATTGACGTCGCTTTCGGAAATACCACCCACCGCCGCATGTACCACCTGCACCTTGATTTCGGATGTCGAGAGCTTGACGAGCGCGTGGATGAGCGCTTCTTGCGAACCCTGCACGTCGGCCTTGATGATGAGCGGCAGATTTTGCGCACCCTCGTTCAACTGCTCGAACATGTTTTCGAGCTTGGCGGCCTGCTGGCGGGCCAGCTTGACATCGCGATACTTGCCCTGGCGGAACAGTGCGATTTCACGCGCCTTGCGCTCGTCGAGCAGCACCATGATTTCCTCACCGGCGCTGGGCACTTCGGTCAGCCCCTGGATTTCCACCGGAATGGAAGGGCCCGCCTCGGCCACCGGTTTGCCCAGCTCGTCGAGCATGGCGCGCACGCGGCCAAAC
>JAFGXB010000128.1 GCA_016936875.1 Burkholderiaceae bacterium
CAGACTGACGTCTGGCACCGCAACGCCTCTCGGTCATCTGTACGCCGGGTTCGCCATTCCCTGGCTGTTCGCTGCGGCCTACCACGATGGCGAGACGGTACAAACACACAACGCCCCGCTCAACGCCATGCGCTGGCAACAGGTGCTCGGCTATATCGACGCGCATCTGTTCGATGCCGACGCGCTATCGCCCGCCCAATGCGCCCGAGCCATCGGCCTGTCCGAGCGCTACCTGCACAAACTGGCCTCCCTGCGCGGCGAGCGCTTCAGCAAAATGGTGCAACACCTGCGGCTCGACGCCGCACGGGCCTTGCTGGAAAACGCCGCTGGCGAATCACCGTCGGTCGCTTCAATCGCCTATCAGTGCGGATTCAATGATCCTGCGCACTTCAGCCGGGTGTTCCGGCAGCGCTTCGCCCTGTCCCCGCGTGAATGTCGCCGGCCGAGTGGACGTTCGGCAGAACTTCCGCCTCAACCCGCCACTTCCGGATCGACGCCCGCTACCGGCACGCGCAGGAAGTGCTCGCGGTAGTGGCGCAGTTCGTCGATGGATTCCTGGATGTCGGCCAGCGCGGTGTGCGCCTGCTGCTTTTTGAAGGCGCTGACCAACTCGGGACGCCAGCGGCGGGCCAGTTCCTTGAGGGTGCTCACGTCCAGATTGCGATAGTGGAAGTAGGCCTCCAGCTCGGGCATGCCACGGGCCATGAAGCGGCGGTCCTGGCAGATGGTGTTGCCGCACATGGGCGACTTGCCCGCCGGCACATAGTGTTTGAGAAAGGCGATGATGGCTTGGCTCGCCTGCGCTTCATCCACGGTGCTGGCGCGCACCCGCTCGGTCAGGCCGGATTTGCCATGGGTGTTCTGGTTCCAGGCATCCATGCCGGCAAGCACGGCGTCGCTCTGGTGAATGGCCAGCACCGGCCCCTCCACGCGCACCGTGAGTTGCGCATCGGTCACGACCACGGCCACTTCGATGATGCGATCGGTGTCGGGATTCAGCCCCGTCATCTCCATATCCACCCAGACGAGGTTGTCGTCATGGCGGGCGAGTGTGGGAAATGCGGGCGCGGCGAGATCGGGCATGGAAGGCATTCAGTGTGGAAAACGAAGCGGCGCACAGCAAAGCGGGGCCGGGTGGAATAATCTGGTGCGTATTGATCGCCACAGACTGAGAAGGATTTTCGCATGAGCCCGCAACATCTTGCCCTGGCCTGGAGTGCGCTGTTCGCCGCCGCGCTCATTGGCGGCACGGCGCTGAAGCTCTGGCTCGCGCAGCGGCAGCAACGCCATGTGCTTGCGCACCGCGACGCCGTACCGGAGCCGTTTCGCGCCGACATTGCGCTGGAAGCCCACCAGAAAGCCGCCGACTACACCGTGGCCAAGCTGCGTTTCGGCTTGTGGACCACACTGTTTTCCGCCGTGATCGTGCTGGTGTGGACGCTGGAAGGCGGCCTGCAATTGCTCAACGGTTGGGTCAACGCCGCCTTCGGCACCGCGTTAGGCGGGCAGCTCGCACTGCTGGTGGCATTCGCCCTCATCGGCGCGCTGCTCGATCTGCCCTGGGACGTGGCGCGCACCTTCGGCCTGGAGGCGCGTTTCGGTTTCAACCGCCAGACGCCGCGCTCCTTTGTGCTCGACCTGCTCAAGAACACCCTGGTCGGCGCCGTGCTCATGCTGCCGCTGGCGCTTCTGGTGCTGTGGATCATGCAGGTCGCCGGCCCCTGGTGGTGGCTTTGGGCCTGGGCCGGGCTGACCGCGTTCAGCCTGCTGATGATGGTGGCGTATCCGCTGGTCATCGCCCCGCTATTCAACAAATTCCAGCCCCTGCCAGACGGCGAGGTGAAAACCCGCGCGCAGGCACTGATGCAACGCTGCGACTTTGCCCTGGCCGGGCTGTTCGTCATGGACGGCTCGCGCCGCAGCGCGCATGCCAACGCCTATTTCACCGGCATGGGCGCGGCGCGGCGCGTTGTGTTGTTCGACACCCTGCTCGGCCAGCTCAGCCCCGCGCAGATTGAGGGAGTGCTCGCGCATGAGGTCGGGCATTACAAGCGGCACCATATTCTCAAGCGCATGGTTGTGATGTTCGGCGTGAGCCTGGCGGGTTTCGCGCTGCTGGGCTGGCTGTCGAATCAGGTGTGGTTCTACGTCGGCCTGGGAGTCATGCCCAATCTGTTTGCCCCCAACCACGCACTTGCGCTCATTCTGTTCAGTCTGGCGCTGCCGGTGTTTGGCGTCTTTTTCTCACCGCTGGGCGCGGCCACTTCGCGCAAGCACGAGTTTGAAGCCGACGCTTACGCCGCCCAGCACAGCGACGCCAAGGCGCTGGGCGAAGCCCTTGTCACCCTCTACCGCGACAATGCCAGCACCTTGACGCCCGACCCGGTCTATGTGCGCTTCTACTACAGCCACCCCCCGGCCTTGCAGCGGCTGGAGCGCCTGGGCGCATTGCCCACCGCCGAACCTGCTGCGACCCACACTCCAGCCACCGCCTGAACTGCCATGACTCTCCAAGAATTGCGTGACGACCACTGCACGCCCCTGAGCGCCAGTCACCGCCTCGATGACGCTGCCATGGCGCCCTATCTCCAACTGCTTGACGGCTGGCGGTTTGAGCAAGGCAGCATCCGCAAGACCTATGCCTTCAGCAACTACTACCAGACCCTGGCATTCGTCAACGCACTGGCCTGGGTGATCCACCACGAAGACCATCACCCGGACCTGCTGGTGCAATACAACCACTGCGGCGTGGCATTCAACACCCATTCGGCTGGCGGCATCACCCACAACGACTTCGTTTGCGCGGCCAAGGCAGATGTGGTGTTTGCCCAGGGCGCTGCGCGCTGAACGGCCTGCATGGACGGTCTGGAGCGCCCCAACCCCCAACGCCCCAAGGGCAAGCGCAGCACAAAACCCACGCAAACCGACGCCAGCGGTCTGGCTGCCCGTATCGTCGGCGCGTTCGGGCGGCACTATCTGGCGCAGCTAGACGACGGCACCGTCCTGACCTGCGTGCCCCGCGGCAAGCGCGCCGAGGCGATCTGCGGCGACCGCGTCACCCTCGCTCCCGGCAATGCGCCGCTGGCCATTGAACAGGTGCAAGCGCGCCGCAATGCCCTCTGGCGCGAGGACCTGTGGCGCAGCAAGATGTTCGCCGCCAACCTCGACCGCGTGCTGCTGGTCACCGCCACCTATCCCGGCATCCAGCATGGTCTGATCGGGCGCGCGCTGGTCGCCGCGGACGCCGCCGACATTCCCGTGACCCTGCTGCTGAACAAATGCGATCTGCCGCAAGCCGAGGCCGCGCGTGCCGACATGGCGGTGTATCGCGCGCTTGGCTACAGCGTCATCGAACTCTCCGTGCACACGCAGCCAGAGGCCGCGCTGCAGGCACTCAGGCCAGTGCTGAGCGGCCAGACCACTCTGCTGCTGGGCGCGTCGGGCGTGGGCAAATCCAGTCTGACCAATTTGCTGGCGCCGCTGGCGCAGGCGCCCACACGCGAAATTTCCGAGGCGCTGTCCGCAGGCAAGCACACCACAACCGCCACGCGGCTGTATGACC
>JAFGXB010000129.1 GCA_016936875.1 Burkholderiaceae bacterium
ACCGTGTTGTCGGCGCGCATGGTGATGACGGCGAGTTCGTGCTGCAGACCCGCGGCGTCGAGCGCGGCACGCACGGCCTCGAATTGCACCGGCGGGGTGAGCACTTCGATGGCGCCATCGTCATCGGGAATGACGTCGTCCGCGCCGGCTTCGAGCGCCGCCTCCATCACCTTGTCTTCCGAGGTCCCGGGGGCGAACACCAGTTGCCCGCAATGCCGGAACTGGAAGGCCACCGAGCCTTCGGTGCCCAGATTGCCGCCGTTCTTCGACAGGGCATGGCGCACTTCGGCCACGGTGCGCACGCGGTTGTCGGTGAGGCAGTCGATGATGATCGCCGCGCCGCCCACGCCGTAGCCTTCGTAGCGGATTTCTTCGTAATGCACGCCTTCGAGCGCGCCGGTGGCCTTGTCGATGTTTTTCTTCACCGTGTCGGCGGGCATGTTCGCCGCCTTGGCTTTGTCCACTGCGAGACGCAGACGCGGATTGGCGTTCGGGTCGCCGCCTCCCAGGCGGGCCGCGGCCGAGATTTCACGGATGATCTTGGTCCAGACCTTGCCGCGCTTTTCGTCCTGACGGCCTTTGCGGTGCTGGATATTGGCCCATTTGGAATGTCCGGCCATGGTGGTGCGATGCTCCTGATGGAAGCCCTGGTGCAGGGCGAAAGCGCGCTGCAAGGGCGTTGATAGACTGCGAATTCTACTTTCGCGCAGTCTGCCAGATCCCCCTTACGCCAAGGCCACCGCCATGTCCGACCCCATCCTCATCGCCCAGCACGGCGCGGTGCAATGCCACTTGCTGCCGCGCCTGTCCAACCGTCACGGCCTCATCACCGGCGCCACCGGCACCGGCAAGACGGTCAGCCTGCAGGTGCTGGCCGAGGCGTTTTCGCGCATCGGCACGCCCGTGTTCATGGCCGACGTGAAGGGCGACCTCACCGGCATCTCCAAGTCGGGCAGCCTGAGCCCCAAGCTGGCCGAGCGGCTCAAAACCCTGGGCCTGCCCGAGCCCGTGTTCGGCGCCAGCCCCGTGACCTTGTGGGATGTGTTTGGCGAGCAGGGCCACCCCATCCGCGCCACCATTTCCGACATGGGGCCATTGCTGCTGGCGCGGCTGCTGCAACTCAATGAAACGCAGACGGGCGTGCTCAACCTCGTGTTCAAGATTGCCGACGACAACGGCCTGCTGCTGCTCGACATGAAAGACCTGCGCGCCATGCTGCAGGAGGTGGGCGACAACGCGGCGAGCTTCACCACCGAGTACGGCAACATCAGCGCCGCCAGCGTGGGCGCCATTCAGCGCGGCCTGCTGCAACTGGAAACGCAAGGGGCCGACAAATTCTTCGGCGAACCCATGCTCAATATCGACGACCTGATGCAGACCGACGGCAACGGGCGCGGCATGGTCAACATCCTCGCCGCCGACAAGCTCTATCAGGCGCCGCGGCTGTACGCCACGTTTTTGCTGTGGCTGCTGTCCGAGCTGTTTGAGCGCCTGCCCGAAATTGGCGACCCCGATCAGCCCAAGCTGGTGTTCTTCTTCGACGAGGCGCATCTGCTGTTCAACGATGCGCCCAAGGCCTTGCTGGAAAAAATTGAGCAGGTCGTGCGTCTCATCCGCTCCAAGGGTGTGGGCGTGTTCTTCGTCTCGCAGAACCCGCTGGACATTCCCGACTCCGTACTCGGCCAGCTCGGCAACCGCATTCAGCATGCCTTGCGCGCCTTCACCCCGCGCGACCAGAAGGCGGTGAAAACCGCGGCCGACACCATGCGCCCCAATCCCGGTCTGGATGTGGCGCAGGCCATCACCGAACTCGCCGTGGGTGAGGCGCTGGTGTCGCTGCTCGATGAAAAAGGCCGCCCCACGCCGACCGAGCGGGTGTGGATGCTGGCACCCGGCAGCCGCATCGGCCCGATCAGCGCCGAAGAACGCAAGGCGCTGATGCAGGGTTCGCTGGTGGCCGGGGTGTATGAAAAGACGATCGACCGCGAATCCGCCTACGAACTGCTCAAGGGCCGGGTGGACGCCGCGCCGCACCAGACGGCACCGGCGCCAACGGCGGGCGCTCCTGCAAGTTCGGAGGGCGGGTTGCTGGGTTCACTCGGCCAGGGACTGGGAGGGCTGGCGAGCGGATCGGGCCGCAAGGATTCCTTGCTCGAAACCCTGGCCAAGTCGGCTGCGCGCACCATCGGCAGCTCCGTGGGCCGCGAAATCATTCGCGGCGTGCTCGGCGGCTTGCTGGGGGGCAGCAAGCGGCGCTGAGCGCCCCCAGACCTGTCGCTGCGCGTCAGGCCCCCCGAGGGGGTGAGAAACACTTGGGGCGGCCCGGCGTGTATCTCATGAGCCGTCGCGTCATATCAGCGGTCGTCCCAGTCGCGGCGGTCGTGGTCGCGATGGCCCCAGCCGCGGCCGTGGTCATGCCGCCAGTGGTCGCGGTCCCAACGTCGCAACGGCACGCCATACACCGGCGCATAGGCAGGCGAGTAGCCGTAATACACCGGGGGCGGCGGCGGAGGCGGCGCGAAATAGACGGGTGGCATAGGCGGTGGCGGCGCGTACACCACGGGCGGTGCCTGGTAGACCGGATAGGCGTTTGAGAAATTGCTCACCACCCCGGGAACCCCGACGCCAACCGACCAGTACACCCGGTCGGCATGCGCGGCAGGGGTAGCCAGGAGCGCGGTACTACCCGCAAGGGCCAGAACAATGTGACGGAACATGGTGTAAACCTCCTGAAACTCTTGTGGTGGGTGCTGGAATAACGACAGGAATTCCGGCTTGCCGACAGCACACACGATGATTGGGGAATGTTTTTTTGTCGTCGCAGATTGTTCCCGGTAGGCCCATCATTGCCATTTGACCGGTTCTGAATGCCCCCATGCTTCCTCGATCTGAGAGTAGTTCTCGATGACTGGCAGATTTGGCGCCGCCAGCCGGGTTGTTGCACTGGGCCGAAACAAATAACCGCGATCCGCAGAGCGCAACATCTGTAGATCATTGAAGGCGTCTCCCACTGCGAGCACTTTGCGACCCTTGGATTGCAGTTGCTTGACGACATCTTCCTTACCCTGTCGTGCGGCATAAAGGCACCGGTCGATAAAGCCATCGCCATCAATGGAGAACGTGTGGCACAGAAGCGTGTTACGCACTCTGATCCGGGTCGTGATCGGCTCGACCATCTGCGAGAACGCATCGGAAACGAGCAGGACTTCGCATCGCTGTTCAAGTGCTTGTAAAAATTCGACGGCTCCAGGCTCCAGATCTGCCGCCCGGATGTGATGTTGCACATCGACAAGGCGTAAATTACTTTGCCGAAGCAGATGCAGTCGTCGTTCCATCAGGGCGCGATAGTTCGGCACCTCGCGGGTCGTTAGAGAGAGTTCTTCGATTCCGGTGGCGTTGGCCAACATCGGCCAGAGTTCTGGGATCAACACCCCTTCAAGGTCAATACATGCGGTGTCCATGGCAATGCCTCACAAATTAGATGCCGCTAGCGCGGCGCCAAGACCCACCAGTACGGTGCCGATGGTGCGATCAAACAAACGCTGCTTGCTGAGCATGGCCGTGCGCAAAGCCACATGAGTGAACAGCACAGCGGCGAGCGAAAACCAAATCCAATGCGCGGCGGAAATGAACAGGCCGTATGCGAATTCCGTCATCAGCCCTGTGCCTGGGTGTACCACCTGTGAGAACGTGCTGACGACAAACAGCATCGTTTTGGGATTGAGCGCGTTGGAGAGAAAACCAGTCTTGAAGGCTTCCCGCCGTGACACCGGCTGCTGAGTGGGCTGATCAATGTCCAAGGGTGTTCGATTGATCGCTGTCTTCAGTCCAATGTAGATGAGATAGGCTGCACCGATCAGCTTGACCGCCAGCAATATTTTGGGTGAGTGCTCCACAAGGACGGCGACGCCCAGCATGGTGTAAGCCACATGCACCTGGACGCCGAGGGCAATACCTAAAGCGGTCAACAATCCTGCTTGCCTGCCAAAGAGATAACTATTGCGAGTCACCATCGCAAAGTCTGGGCCTGGGCTGATCACGGCCAAAACTGTGATCAGCATCACTGCCAGTATTTCTGTCATGTCGTTCTCCAGTTCATTCGAATATGTATTGATGGGTTATCTGGCCCGGAACGTGATGACCAGAACGTCCCGCAAACCCGGTTGAGCCGTATCGAGTTGAACGATAGGAGTCACGCCATGACGCACCCGCTCGTCGTCAACGATCGCAGCGTCCCACGCATCGGCGAGTAGAAAGCGGCCGAGGCGGGTGCCCTCTCGGCTGAAGATGTCCGTCTCTCCGTTGATGATGTTCTGGCGCCTGACCATGAGCATCAGGATGTAATGAACCCCGTCTCGATGCACGCCTTCCGGTGTTGGCTGTGCGCTGCTCAGGTTGTTGGCTTCGATGCGGAATTGATGCACCTCGATATGCCAGTGCGCCGTAGGACGAAGTCGGCCAAACGTCTTGCAGCAAATCCCAAGAATGCCCTGGAAGACAGGGCTGTTGGCAAAGACATCCTCGACGGGCAGGAAATGGCGCGCGATCCCGCCATTGAGATGGTTGTAATCAAGACTTTGGTAGTGGGGTTGCTCGGGTTCGCGGTGTGCATAGCCGCTTGTACCAAGCGCGCTGTAGACCGCATGCCGACGACGGCGATATCGTCCACCGTCACGCATGTACTGGTCGAGGCCAAGGCGGTTCCAGCTATTCGCAAACTCTTGCAACGCTGCGTCCTCAGCGCCTCCCGCAGGCAGTAGCGCGCGTGTTTTCCTTCCTGGCAGAAAACTGTATCCTTGCTTGTCAATGCTTGAGCAAATTTGCACAATGGAATCAAGATTTGATGTGCCCGTCGTCGACAGGAACGCTTCCCTGGCTTGAGGATTTGAAAAGAGGCTATCCATTGAAAACTCCTGGTTCATTAGGGATGTGCAATCTCGCCTTTGTTGGTGCTGACGAGTAGGTGAAATTTTCCCGATTCCAGTCGCAAAGAAAAAGCGATTTCTTGAGTGCAAAATAGATGATTAAAATTCAACAATGAAACGCCCGCCACTGAATGCTCTCCTCGTGTTTGAAGCGGCTGCCAGGCATCAGAATTTCATGCGAGCAGCCAATGAGTTGCATCTCACACCCAGTGCGGTGAGTCGTCAGATCCGGCTGCTTGAGGAGCGCCTTGGAGCAGCATTGTTCGAACGTCGCAACCGAGCAGTCTTTCTGACGGATGCCGGCAATGCGCTATTGCTTGCGGCGAGTCAGGCGTTTGCGCTGATTGACCACGCGATGCAACGCATTCAAAGAGAAAAGGCCAGGCATGTTCTGGTCTTTTCCTGCGAGCCCACAATCGCCATGAAATGGCTGATTCCCAGGCTCGCCCGATTTCATGCGGAACACCCTGACGTTTTGCTGCATCTGATGACGGCGGGAGGGCCGATCGACTTCTCGCAGACGGGAGTGGATGTCGCGTTGCGGCGCAATGACTTCAGGTGGGATATCGGATTTCAGGCGTCACATGTCTGCGACGAGTACATCGGTCCAGTGTGTCGCCCCGAGATCGCGGCAAAGGCCGACGGTCTTAAGGCAGCGGCGCGTCTGAGTACAAAATCACGTCCCGATGCATGGCAGCGGTGGTACGCGACGTCGGGATGCGGATGGAGTTCAGAGCGGGAAACGCTCTACGAACATTTTTATCTGTCCATTCAGGCCGCCGCCGCCAACCTGGGTGTGGCAATGGCTTCGGCATTGATGGTGGATCAGGATCTCGCGGAAGGAAGACTGGAAGCGCCGTTTGGCTTTACACCCGATGGGTCGGCTTACTACTTACTGGCTCCTGCAGAGCCACGAGATGATCCGCGAATCAACAAACTCCTCTGGTGGTTGCGAGGTGAGATGGCGCTCACTTTGGAAAAATCTCTACAGCGGCGGCAGGCGATCAAGTGACCCAATAGGAATCCACCAGACCTGTTCAAATAGCAGGGCTATGGAACCTGCTGACAAACCCTCCAATTTCCTGCGTCAGATCATCGAGCGCGATCTGGCGCAAGGCACTTATGCGAACCGGCGTTTTGCCGGCCATCCGGCGGACGCCGCCGGTCATGCCGCGGGGCAGGCCGATCCGGCGCGCATCCGCACCCGGTTTCCGCCCGAGCCCAACGGCTATCTGCACATCGGCCACGCCAAGAGCATCTGCCTGAATTTCGGGCTGGCGCAGGATTTTGGCGGCGTCTGCCATCTGCGCTTCGACGACACCAATCCGGAAAAGGAAGATCAGGAGCACGTCGATGCCATTCTCGACACCGTGCGCTGGCTGGGCTTCGACTGGAATGTGGGCGGCGTCCCGCATCTGTTCTATGCGAGCGACGATTTCGACTTCATGTATCGCTGCGCCTGCGCCCTGATCGAGGACGGTCTGGCCTATGTGGACGAACAGAGCGCCGACGACATGCGCCGCAACCGCGGCACACTCACCGAGCCGGGCGTGGAAAGCCCCTGGCGCCAGCGTTCGCCGCAAGACAATCTGCGGCGTTTCGAGGACATGCGCGCGGGCCGGCACCCGGAAGGCAGCATGGTGCTGCGCGCGAAGATCGACATGGCCGCGCCCAACATCAATCTGCGCGATCCGGCGATTTACCGCATCCGCTTCGCCCACCATCACCGCACGGGCGACGCCTGGTGCATCTACCCGATGTACACCTTCGCGCATCCGATCGAGGATGCGATGGAATGCATCAGCCACAGCATCTGCACCCTGGAGTTCGAAGACCAACGGCCGTTCTACGACTGGCTGCTCGATCATCTCGTGCGGCTGGGCCTGGTCGCCAGACCTCGGCCGCACCAGTACGAGTTCGCCCGGCTCAACCTCACCTATGTGGTGACGAGCAAGCGCAAGCTGGCGCAACTCGTGGCCGAGCACCATGTGGACGGCTGGGACGATCCGCGCATGCCCACCCTGGTGGGTCTGCGCCGACGCGGCTACACGCCCGAGAGCGTGCGCCTGTTCACCGATCGCATCGGCGTGAGCAAGGCCGATTCCTGGATCGACTACAACGTGCTCGAACAATCCCTGCGCGACGATCTCGATGCCCGCGCCCCGCGTGCGATGGCCGTGCTCGACCCGCTCAAGCTCGAACTCACCAACTGGGCCGAGGTATTTGGCAGCGCAGCCCACGCCGAGCCCTGCAGCGCGCCAGTCCATCCCGGACATCCCGAGATGGGACGGCGCCAGTTCGACCTCACCGCGCAGGTGTGGATCGAGCGTGAAGACTTCATGGAGCTTCCGCCCAAGGGCTATCACCGACTCACCCCCGGCGGCATGGCGCGGCTGAAATACGGCTTTGTGGTGCGCTGCACGGGCTGCGAAAGAGATGCCGAAGGGCGTGTCACCAAGGTGCTTGCCGAGTTGTTGCCCGACACCAAGAGCGGCACGCCGGGTGCAGACGCGGTGAAGGTCAAGGGGGTGGTCACCTGGGTGAGCGCCAGTCTTGGCGTGTCGGCGCAGGTGCGGCTGTTCGACCGCCTGTTCACCGAGGCGCATCCCGACGCGGGTGGCCGCGATTTTCTCGGCGTGCTCAACCCGCAGAGCAAGCGCACAGTGCAGGCCTATGTCGAGCCCGCTCTGGCCACCGCCCCTGCCGGGGCCTCGTTCCAGTTCGAGCGTCACGGCTATTTTGTCGCCGACCGCATCGATCACACCCTCGGACAGCCGGTCTTCAATCGCACCACGACCCTCAAGGACAGTTGGGGCAAGTGATGGAAGCCGCTGGCGAAACCCTCGGCTTCGGCCCACCCATGCCCGCAGGCCGCAGCGCGCTGGAGCGCTTGCAGCAGCAAGGCTTTTGCGTTCTCGGCGCGGCCGAACTGGCGGCGCTGGCTGGATACAGCCTGGCGGCTTGCGCGCCCGCGTTTGCGCTGTGGAATGACTTGCCTCCCGACAACTACCTCAAGGACGGCGGTCACTACCGCTTCCGCCGCCACGGCAGCTTCATCCAGACGCTGCAGCCGCAAGCAGCGCAGGCCGAACTGCAACCCGTGCCGCACCGCGCCCACTGGCAGCCGACCGCATACAACGCATTGCATGGCGGCATGTTGCGCCGGTTTGCGCCACTCACCGAGGCCTTGCAGCAGGCCGTGTTCTGGCAGCCTCTGCTGCTGCAACTCGGGCGATTGTTTGCTGCGGTACGCCCTGCGCCGCAGTGGTTTGTTGAAGCGCACCAGTTCCGCATCGACATCCGCGAAGGCGTGGGGCGGCCGACGCCGGAAGGCGCGCACCGCGACGGTGTGGACTTTGTCGCGGTTGTGCTCATTGCACGGCATGGCATTCGGGGCGGCGAGACACGGGTGTTCGAGCTGGCCGGGCAGCGCGGGGTGCGTTTCACCTTGTCGGAGCCCTGCAGCGTGCTGCTGATGGACGATACCCGCGTGATTCACGAGAGCACGCCCGTTTTACCCGAAGGCGATGCGCGCGGCGGCTGGCGCGACACCCTGGTGCTGACCTACC
>JAFGXB010000130.1 GCA_016936875.1 Burkholderiaceae bacterium
CAAAACAAGGACTGGGGGCCAAACTATCTGCGTTTCGGTCTGGGGCTCTACACCGACTTGCGCAATCAGTCGCGGTTTTCCCTGCAGCTCGCGCAGCGCAGGCCCTGGCTCAACAGCCTGGGTGGCGAATGGCGCAACGACCTGCAGATCGGCTGGCGCAACCGCTGGTTTTCCGAGCTGTACCAGCCGCTCAATGCGCGCGACAGCGTGTTCATCTCCCCCTATATCGATCTCGACGCGCGCCCGGTCGATGTTTATCAGGGAGACAACCCCATCGTGCGCTACCGTCTCAACACCCGTCGCGCCGGGCTGGATCTGGGCGTGCCGGTTTCCGGCTACGGCGAAGTGCGGCTGGGACTGAGCCGCGCCAATATTTCGGCGGACTACCTCCTGGGGCAGACCGGGCTGGTCAACGGGCAGACCCTGCGGGAAGGTGGCGTGCGGGCGCTGGCGATTTTTGACCGGCTCGATCATGCCTACTTCCCCACCAGCGGCTGGCGCGCGCGGCTGGAAGTCTTTGCCGCGCGGGCCGCCTTGGGCAGTGACAGCAACTACGACCGGCTCGATCTGTCCGGGCAGGCAGACTTCAGCGCCGGGCGGCACACCTTGGAGGTGGCAGGCCGGGCCGCGAGTTTCCGCGACCGCAAGGGACTGGGGCTGGATTACTTTTCTCTGGGCGGGTTCGACGCCCTGAGCGGCTACCGCGAGGGGCAGCTCATCGGCAACTATCTGCTGTATGGGCGTCTGGGCTACCGCTACGAACTCACCACGCCGGGGCTGTTCGGTGGTGCCAGCTATCTTGGACTGGTGTATGAGCGCGGCAATACCTGGGCGCAGCGCAGCGCCGTCAATCTGGGGGATCTGCGCCAGAGCGCGGGGGTGTATGTGGGTACAGACACACCGCTCGGCCCGGTGTATTTCGGCGTCGCCAAAGCACCGGGACAAAAGGTCAATGTCTACCTGACGCTGGGACGGCCTTAATCCTCGGCGGGCGCTTCGGCGCTGTCCACCGCAGCCTGCGCATGATGTTCCGCCAGCCAGCTCTCGATCAATTGCGACGCGCCTTCGATGCCCGTGTGTTTGGTGGCGGAAAACAGTTGCAGCGAAATGGGCGCCGTCATTCCCACGACTTGCGCATGTTGCGCGAGCTGGTCGCGCGCCGCCTGCGCCGCGCGCTGGCCTTCCTGTCGGTTGAGCTTGTCCGATTTGGTCAGCAGCACATGCAGCGGCACACTGGCCGGGGCCATGAATTCGAGCAGGGAGAGGTCGATGTCCGTCAGTCCGAGGCGGGAGTCTGCCAGCAGAATCAACCCGACCAGCGGCCCGCGCTCGGCGAGGTATTGCGCCAGAAAGAGTTGCCAGCGCTTTTTGTCGGTTTTTGCCACGGCCGCGTAACCGTAGCCCGGCAAATCGACCAGCAAACCACTGGGTTTGTCCTTTGGGCCGACCGCGAAAAAATTGATGTGCTGGGTGCGCCCCGGCGTTTTGGAGGCAAAGGCCAGTTGCCGCTGTTGGCACAAGGTGTTGATGGCGGTGGATTTTCCTGCGTTGGAACGCCCGACAAAGGCGATTTCCGGCAGGCCGGTGACCGGAAGATTGTCCATATTGGAGCTGGTCACCATAAACCGCGCGCTGTGCAGCAGCGGACTGAACCGCACCGGGGCTGCTGATCTGCTGGAATTCCCTATATTCGCCATGACTTATGTATCAGTAGGATGCGCCATCATATGAAATCAAGCTGGCTGGGTGCCGCGGTCAACGGTGGCGCTTTTGCCTGAGTCCGTGCCGCGCGGAGCAGTGCATTGTCGCTGTTTGCCCCGCGCTGGCGCATTCTGATGGATTGCCATTCATGCCCACCACGTCGGTTGCTGCGCGCTTCGCCCTGAATCTTGCCGGTTTGCTCCTGTTGCCTGCCGCATCCTGGGCCGCCGACGCGCCGCCCACGGCCGCCTCCAGTGTCATGGAGTCGTCCTTTCCCGCGCCAACTTCCGCGCAACTGCAGGCAGGTGCCAAGGTGGCGCAAACCTGCGCGGCCTGTCACGGCGCAGACGGCAACGCCACGTCGGCCGCATTTCCCAAACTTGCCGGACAACATGCGGATTACATCGCCAAGCAGTTGCACGATTACCGCATCGCCAAGGGCGCTAAACAGCCGGCGCGGGTCAACGCCATCATGAACGGCATGGCCGCCACGCTGACGGAACAGCAGATCCGCGATGTGGCGCTGTATTACAGCCGCCAGACCTTCAAGCCCGGTGTGGCGTTTGCGGACAAGAAAACGCTCAAGCTCGGTGAATCCATCTGGATGGCGGGCATTCCTGATCGCGCCGTGCCAGCCTGCGTGTCCTGTCATGGGCCGGGCGGTGCGGGCATGCCGTCGCGCTATCCCCGGATCGGCGGGCAGTGGCAAGGTTATCTGGAAACCGAATTGCAGATGTTCCGCAACGACCGTCGCACCAACAGCCCGGAAATGCACGATATTGCCTCGCGCATGACCGACAAACAGATTGCCGCCGTGGCAAATTACGCCGCCGGATTGCGGGCGCCGTCAGAAACCGTGCGCTGAATCGCCGCCGATACGCATTGTTACTGGAACTTTCCCGCGTCGCGAACGCTCTTTCTCACGGCGTGCCCAAGGTTGTCGGTGGTTTTTCCTTTGCGCCAAAGCGTTGCGGCCCAGCGTGTTGCTGCAGACAGCGCCCGGACGGCTCGCCTCAGGGCTGTGGAAAGTCAAAATTGAGGTTTTTCTCTTTTGTTATATTGGTTTATTGATTTCTTGATGTTCCCGGCGTCGGCAGTCCACCGTATTTGTCCAGCTCGTTGCGGTGTGCCGCGTTCTGGTTTGCACCTTCGCGGTTCTGCCCCGGAACAGCCCATTTCCCGCTGCCATTTGTCCGTTTGCATTTGTGCTGCCTAGAGTACCGCCCGTACCGTCCCGTTTGTTTCTCCCCCTATGTCCGCCACACCCTCTCCAGTTCCCAACACGTCTCTGAGCACCTCCGGCTGGGAATTGCAGCATGGGTCGCGCGCCTGGCGCGCCTTCGTCGAGTTGCTGTCGTCGATGCGCTTTGCCATCGCCTTGCTGGTGATCGTCGCCGTCGCCAGCATCATCGGCACGGTCCTCACCCAGGGGCAGCCCTACAACAATTACATCAACCAGTTCGGGCCGTTCTGGGCGGAAGTGTTCCGCAAGTTCGAGCTCTACAACGTCTATTCCTCCTGGTGGTTTCTGCTGATCCTGACCTTTCTGGTCGTGTCCACCAGTCTGTGCCTGATCCGCAATACGCCCAAGATCATCACCGACCTGAAGACCTACAAGGAAGGTGTGCGCGAGCAGAGCATGCGCCACTTCCACGAGCGTGGCGAGGCGGTGTTCAGCAACAGCCGCCCGGCCATGGTGGAGCACATTACCGGGGTCATGCGCAGCCACGGCTACAAGTTCCGCCTTCAGGAGCGCCCTGCAGCGCAGGAGGGTGGGGCAGGCGCCACCATGATCGCGGCCAAGACCGGCGGCATCAACCGTGTGGGATATGTACTGGCGCACGCTGCTTTTGTGCTCATCTGCGTTGGTGCGCTGTTTGACGGCGACATGATGATCAAGGCGCAGATGTGGATGTTCGGCAAGGAGCCGCTCAAGGCCAATATGCTGGTGTCGCAGGTGCCCGAGATCAACAAACTCTCGGTGAACAACCCCACCTTCCGCGGCAATCTGCAAATTCCCGATGGCGGCGAATCGAATATGGCGGTGCTCAGCATGGGTGACGGCGTTCTGCTGCAACCGCTGCCGTTCAACATCCACCTGAAAAAATTCAATATCGATTTCTATTCCACCGGCATGCCGCGCCTGTTCGCCAGCGATGTGGTCATCACCGACCCGAAGACCGGCAAGAGCTTTCCCGCCAAAATCGAGGTCAACCATCCGCTCACCTATGACGGTGTGACAGTTTTCCAGTCGGGTTTCGCGGACGGCGGATCGGAACTGTCGCTGAAGGCCTGGCCGATGCACGGGCCGAGTGACAAAACCTTCAACCTCAGTGGCACGGTAGGCACCGATCGCCAACTGAGCAATGGCGCGCATAGTTTGCAGGTCGAGTTCACCGAGCTGCGCATCTTCAATGTGCAGGACATGAGCCCGGCGCAGATGACGGGCGAAAAGCCCAAGGGACAAACCTTCCTGTCTGGCTTTGACCGCCACCTCGGCGCGCCTGTTGCAGCGCCGGGCGAACGCCACCTGCAGAACATCGGTCCGGCGGTTGTCTACAAAATCCGCGACGCTTCGGGCCAGGCGCACGAGTATTTCAACTACATGCTGCCGGTTGAACTCAATGGCGAAAAAGTATTCCTTGCAGGAGAACGCGGCTCGCTGGACGCGGGCTACAAATACCTGCGCATTCCGGCAGACAGCAACGACTCCATCGACGGCTGGATGCGCCTGCGCGCCGCGCTGTTCAATTCGAAAGATCGTGAGCAGGCCGCTGCTCAGTATGTGGCCGCCTCACTGCCGCCAGATGCCTCCGCAGAACTGAAAAACCAGCTCATGGTGACAGCCAGCCGCACGCTGGATATTTTTGCCGGCGAAATCCCCAAGGATCCCAAAACGGGTAAGCCAGTTGTGCAAGCGGCCGGTGGCCTACCTGCGCTGGCCCAATATCTCGAAGCCGCAGTGCCGCAAGACAAGCAGCAGCAGGCGTCGGATGTGTTCGTTCGCATCCTGAACGGCACCTTGTGGCAGCTCTGGCAGATCAGCCGTGAAAACAACGCCCAGAAGCCCGCAGGACAAGACCCGGTGCATGAAAAGTTCTTCGACTCTGCCGTGCTGGCGCTCTCCGACACATTCTTCTACCCGGCACCGCTTTATCTGCAAATGACGGACTACAAGCAGATTCAGGCCAGCATCTTCCAGGTGGCGCGCGCCCCTGGCAAGATCGTGGTCTATACCGGCGCAGTCTTGCTGATTCTGGGCGTCTTTTCCATGCTCTACATCCGCGAGCGCCGGGTCTGGTTCCTGGTGAAAGACCGGGAAGACGGCGGCAGCGACACCATCATGGCCATGAGCACAAACCGTCGCACCATGGAATACAAGAAAGAATTTGAAACACTGCGCACAGCCAGTCTGGGCGTAGCATCAACCGACCCGGCTAGTGCACACGCGCCGGACACTGCCTCGACCTGAAAAGGGACCCGCCATGGAACTTGCCAGCAAATCCCATAGTTTGCCACTGAACTCCAAGAGTTCGGAACCTCCGCGCCAGAACGGCATCGGTGCTTACCTGCGCCGACGCTCCGTGTATGACTGGATCTTTCTGTTGATGATCGTTGGCGGGGACGCCTATGTGTTGAGCCAATACGGCCAAAACATGAACTATTACGTCAAGCTCATTTTCCTGGGCGCGACCACCACGTTGATGTTCCTTGGCTGGGGCTGGACGGCGATCAAGAATCTGGCCATCGTTGTCACTGGCTTGTCGCTGTTCGGAATCTGGCTGTATCAGGGGCCGAGCGGGCAGCCGGTGCTGGCGCGCAGCGAGCAGGTGTTCTTCCTCAAATACTTCCTCGCCAGCCAATCCGCGATTCTGTGGATGGCCTTCTTACTGTTTCTGAGCACGGCGGCCTACTGGTTCGGCATGTTCACAGGCCCGTCGCAGAACACGGCGGCCGGCATGGCGCTTGCTGGTGGGGGCGGAGCCATTGCGGGCGGCGGAGACGGCATGGTGCGTGATGCCAAAGGCTGGCAGTCCAACTTTTCGCAGTATTTCGGTTCGCGCCTGGCCTGGGTGGGCATCACCATGGCGCTGGTCGGCACCATGATGCGTTGGTTCGAGAGCTATCAGATCGGGCCGGACATCGGGCACATCCCCCTGTCCAACCTGTATGAAGTGTTCGTGCTGTTCTCCTGGCTGACCACCATTCTGTATCTGTATTTCGAACAGAAATACAAGACCCGCAGCATGGGCGCGTTTGCCATGCTGGTGGTCAGCGCGGCGGTGGGCTTCCTGCTGTGGTACAGCATGGTGCAGAACGCCTACGAAATCCAGCCGCTGGTTCCCGCGCTGCAAAGCTGGTGGATGAAGCTGCACGTTCCGGCCAACTTCATTGGCTATGGCACCTTCGCCATTGCCGCGATGGTCGGCTTCGCCTACCTCATCAAGACGCATGCCGAAGAGACCTCGCTCTGGAAGCTGGCCCCGCTGTGGCTCATCGGCTTCGTGATGTTTTTTGAGCCGCTGGTGTTCCGCCAAGGTGGCATCTCCGAATACTGGGGCGTGTTCGCCGGTGTTTCGGCGCTGATCGTTGGCGGCATTCTGTACGGTCGCAAGCGCATCGCCTCGCACCTGCCTTCCCTCGAAGTGATGGATGATGTGATGTACAAGTCCATTGCCATCGGCTTCACCTTCTTCACCATCGCCACCATTCTCGGCGCGCTGTGGGCCGCGGAAGCCTGGGGTGGCTACTGGAGCTGGGACCCGAAGGAAACCTGGGCGCTGATCGTCTGGCTGAACTACGCCGCCTGGCTGCATATGCGCCTCATCAAGGGCCTGCGTGGACAGGTTGCCGCATGGTGGGCGCTGACCGGGTTGCTGGTCACCACCTTCGCTTTCCTGGGCGTGAACATGTTCCTCTCCGGCCTGCATTCCTACGGCAAGCTGTAAGGCGTGTTTGCGTCTTTGAAAAAGGCCCTTCGGGGCCTTTTTTGTTGGTGCGCCCGGCACGGGCGCATTCTTTCGGGTGCTAGCTCTCACCGTCAGTGGATCACAGCGAACGAAGCGAAGCGCAACTGCATGAGGGGGACTGATTGTGGGGAGGGCGCGTGGAGCGAAACAGTGCGCCGATGAACAGGAGCCGTAGAGAAGGTCAGAAACTCGCTGTGCCTTGGTTTGGTCGTTGTCACCGCAAACCCGTTAAAACCCTAAGTCAGCTTTCATACTTCGCGCCTACGCTTGTTTACAAGGCTTGGTTTGCTGAGGCGGTGGCGTTCTTGGCGCAACTCTGGCCTCACCAGGAGACACTCATGCGCAGACTTTTTTTTCTCGCTCCGGATGTGCCCAGCGCACACGCTTTGGTCGATAGCCTGCTGCTTGCCCGGATTACAGACAAGCATATTCATGTGCTGGCACGCGAAGGTACGGAGTTGGGCGATCTGCCCGAAGCCGGCATTGCACAGCGTTCCGACCTGATTCCTGCAATCGAACGCGGTGCAGCGGCCGGTGGCACCACCGGGCTGATTGCCGGTTTGGTGGCGGTGGCGCTGCCGGGCATGGCCATCATTCCCGCCGGGGGCATCGTCATCGCTCTGGCTGCGGCGGGTGTGCTGGTGGGCAGTTGGGCCAGCAGCCTGGTTGGTGTGAGCGTGAGCAGCACCCGGCTGAGCCGGCTGAAAGACGCTATTGCCGCCGGTCAGGTGCTGGTGATGGCCGATGTGGCGCACGAGCAGGTGCAGCACATCATGGACCGCATGAAGGAATGCTGCCCGAATGTGGCGTCCGAGGGGATGGATACTGACATTCCGGCGTTTCCTTGAGAGCGCCTCCAGGCCTGTCGCTGCGCGTCAGGCCCCCTGAGCGCCCCCAAGGTCGGCTCACCGACCTCCCCCCGTGGGGGTCAAGGAAACTTGGGGTGGCCCGGCGTGCTTCTCATGAGATGCCCGTGCGGCTTACTCGGCCAGCAGGTCTTTGGCAACGCGGGTGATTTGCGCCACGCCGGGATGGGTGATGCGCCGCTCCACCGAAATGGCATAAAACTCCTGGTGCGTGTCGTCGCAGTGGCCTAGCAGTCCAACGCCGAGTTCGCGTTCCAGATCGGCCATAAGCACGCTGGGCGCGGCAAACGCGCCGCGGCCTTCGCGCCCAAAGGCCGTCATGAGCGCGCCGTCTTCAAACTCGCCCGCAATATGCGCTGCGATTTTGTGGCTGCCCAGCCATTGATCGATCTGTCCGCGTGCCGCCGAGCTTGTGGCAGGAAGCAGCAAGGGCAGTTCCGCCAGACATTGCGGGAAGGGCTGCGCGACGCGCGCGCGGAGTTGTGGGGCAGCGAAAAAACTCAGCGTCGTGCGGCCGAGCCGGTGGTTGAAGGCACGCACGTTCACATGCGCGGGCAGGGGCGCGTCGGCAATGACCAGATCGAGGCGGTGCACGGCCAGATCGGCCAGCAGATCGTCCATTTCTCCTTCCTCGCAAATGAGCCGGGGCGATTCAACTCCTTGCAACGCGGGCTCGATCAGCCGGTAAGCAATCGCCTTGGGCACGGCGTCGGTGATGCCGATGCGCAGTGGCGCGGCAGGGAGTGCAGGTTGGTCGTGCTGCAGCGCTGCTTCCAGCTCGGCGCCCAGGGTGAAGATGTCCTCCGCGTAGCGCAGCGCCAACTGACCAGACGCAGTCAGTTCCAGGCGGCGTCCGCTCTTGCGAAAGAGTGGCCTGCCCAGTTGTTCTTCCAGCAGTTTGATTTGCCCACTAAGCGTTTGCGGGGTGATGTGCAGCTGCTTCCCCGCACGCACGATACCGCCGGTTTTCGCCGCTACCCAAAAGTAGTGCAAGTGTTTGAAATTCATGTGGTTCGCTTGCCTTTAACTTCGTATAAATCGAAGTAAAAAAGTGATAAATACGAATTTACGCGAAGTGATAGGCCGCGTAAAGTGCGGCCTATCTTCTTTTTACTGGAGCTTGACATGAACGACAGCAATGCCTGGGGCAAGAATGCCGCAGTCTATTCTTCAGGTACGGCCGCCGCCTCGATCCCTGCCCACCGCGTTCTGCGCAACACCTATGCGCTGCTGGCGCTGACCCTCACATTCAGTGCGGCCGTGGCGGCAGTGAGCGCAGCGCTCAA
>JAFGXB010000131.1 GCA_016936875.1 Burkholderiaceae bacterium
ACAACGCGCTGGCCATCCGCGCGCTGGCCCAGGCCGGCGTGTTGCTGGACAACCGCGAATGGATCGCCGCCGCCGTGCGCGCGGCCGATTGGGCGTGGCAGCACGCCTGGAATGCGCGGCAGCGCACGCTGGTGCATCAATGGGCTGGCGGCCACGCGGGCAACCCTGGGTTTCTCGACGATTACGCAGAACTCGCGCGCGCCTTCCTCGCACTCGCCCGCGTCCAGCACGACGCCCGCTGGACGCAGCGCGCAAGCGACATCGCCGCGGCCATGCTGCAGCACTTTGCCGCACCAGACGGCAGCCTGCGCTCCGTCGCCGCGGCGCAGGCCTTGCCGTTTCCCACGCCATTGCAGGGCGATGTGCATCGTCCGTCGGGGCAGAGCGCGGCTCTTGCCGTGCTGGTGGATCTGGCGCAGCGCACCGGGCAGACGCATTGGGCCGAGGCGGCGCGCCGTGCGCTGCGGCCCATGGCGCTACAGGTTTCGGCCCGCCCGCTGGACTGGCCCGATTTGCTGCAAACGCTGGATAGCGCCGCGGGCCGGGCGGTGTTTGCGCCGCCGCCGCGTACCCAGGCCACCCGGCCCGCCGATTGCGCCGGTCTGCCGCAAGGTGCGTGCTCCGCCGACCGGGTGCAGACGCGGTGGCTGCAGCGTGCAGGCCAGGAGGCAGGCCGATGGACGCTGCAGTTGCACATTGCCCCGGGGTTTCACGTCAACGCCAATCCCGCCTCGGAACCGAACCTGATCGCCACCACCGTGTTGTTGGGCGGTCAGCCGCTGGCCGGGGTGCTTTATCCGCCGCCGCTGCAGTTCCGTCCCGCATTCGCGCCGCAAGGCATTGCGGTGTGGGAAGGCCGGGTGAGGCTGGAGCTGCCCGGGTTGTCGTCCGCCCAGCGTGACACGCTCGCGCTGCGGGTGCAGGCCTGCAACGCGACAACCTGTCTTGCGCCCAGTGTGTTGCCGCTGGATGCGCCTGCCTCTTCCCCACCCCAACCCTCCCCACGTCTGGGGAGGGAGTAAACACAACACTTGTGGCGGGAGAGGGCGAGTTCAGCCCGGCAGCCGTGGCGTGTCTGCGCGCTGCAGGCGGTCGTCGATTTCGCCCAGGGTGGCGTGAATGCCGTTGGCGTTGGCCTCGATGGCGCTGCGCAGTTCACGGTCGAGCTGCTCCATGCGGGCGAGCAGGGTTTGCATGTCGGTGCTGTGCAGGGTGCGCAGCTCGTCGAAGCGCGAGGCTTCGGCCTTGTCGGCCAGTTCACGTTGCGCCTTGAGTTCCTTGGAGACGCGGCGCGATTCGCTCATCATCCCGGCCTGCAGCACCACGATATAAATCAGGAACACGGCGGCCAACAGCACAATGAGCCCGAGCATGATCAGCCCCAGCGGGGCCTTCGCCGTGGCGAAGCCCAGCGACAGATCGGTGGGCGCCATCAGCACGCTCCAGTTCAGTGCGGAAAAAACGCCGATCAGCACCAGAACGACGATCACCAGCCCGCTGCGCACATTCATGTTCACTCCTGTTTTGTCTGTTGTGTTCGCTACAGTTTAGGCAATGCCGCTCTGCGGCACGCGCTTTGCTAGTGCAGAAGTGCAGAGTTGGAGTAACTCACGACCACCGGAGACCGCGATGACCCCAAGTATTCCCGCCACCCTGATCGCCGGGGACGGCATTGGCCCAGAAATCATGGACGCCACCCTGGCCGCGCTGGACGCGCTGGACGCGCCGTTCGAGTGGGACGCGCAAGTGGCCGGGTTGGGCGGGGTGAAAACCGCGGGCGACCCGCTGCCGCCCGCCACGCTGGCCAGCATTCGCACCACGCGGCTTGCCCTCAAGGGGCCGCTGGAAACGCCCTCGGGCGGCGGCTACCGTTCCAGCAATGTGCGTCTGCGCGAAGCGTTTCAGCTCTACGCCAATATGCGTCCGACCAAGACCCTGGTTCCCGGCGGGCGCTATGACAACATCGATCTGCTGGTGTTTCGGGAGAACGTCGAAGGCTTGTATATGGGCTACGAGCATTACATCCCGATTGACGGCGATCCGCACGCCGTGGCCATTGCCACCGGGGTGAACACGCGGCAGGGCGCGCGCAATATTCTCGACTACACCTTCCGCACCGCCATCGCGCTGGGGCGCAAAAAGGTGACCGTGGTGCACAAGGCCAACATCATGAAGGCGCTGACCGGCATCTTCCTGGAAACCGCCTACATGCTGCACAGGGAGAAGTACGCCGATCAGATCGCGCTCGATGATGTGATCGTCGATGCCTGCTGCATGAAGCTGGTCATCAACCCCTGGCAGTTCGACACGCTGGTGACGACCAATCTGTTCGGCGACATTCTGTCTGATCTGGCCGCCGGTCTGGTGGGCGGTCTGGGCATGGCGCCAGGCGCCAACATCGGGCAGGACGCGGCCATTTTCGAGGCGGTGCACGGCTCGGCGCCCGACATCGCCGGCAAAGGCATCGCCAACCCCATTGCGCTGATGCTGGCCGCAGCCCTCATGCTCGACCATGTGGATCTGCATGACAAGGCCAATCGCCTGCGGCAGGCCATTGCCGACACGCTCAATACCGACAACATCCGCACCGGCGATCTGGGCGGCAAGGCGAATACGCAGACCTTCACCGCAGCCATTGTCGGCCGTATCAAGAACGGCTGAAGAGCGCCCCCAGGGTCGGCTCGCCGACCTGCCCCCGTGGGTGTCAAAGAGACTTGGGACGCTCTGTCGTATGCGTCGGCCGCCTGCTTACTCCTTGCGTGTCTGCGGCGTGTAATGGGTCTGGAGATAAGTGATGATCTCCTTGGCCTGTGCGTCCTGGATGGGGGCACCGAAGGTCTTGATCATTTTGTGCACCTCGGCGTCCCAGGTTGCTGCGGGCAACGGCGGCTGCATGGTGATGTAAGTCACGCTGTGGCACATGCTGCAGTTGCCTAGCACCGTGTCGCGGCCCGGGCCGGCGGCGAGCTCGGCGGTGTAGGTCGGCCATTTGCCGACCTGATAGACCGAGCCGTTGCCTGGGATGACCCGTGCAGGCTGTTGCTCCGAGCCCAGCGGGCCGCCTGCGTAGTCGCCGGAGCTGAGGAGGCCGGGGCGCGGTGTGTCGGCGTGCGCGCCCGCGGTGAGTGCTGCGGCGCCGGACAGCAGCGCGGCGATGGCCAGGCGCAATGCGATGGTCTTGTGCATGGTGATCTTTCCTCTCAAGCCTGGATGACCAGCACCTGCTGGCGTTCGATCTTGTTCCACAGATAGCCGCCGGGGTTCCACACCCCGCTGTCGGGCTGCACATGGCCACCACTGTCGGTGGCGCGCACCGCCAGGGTCTGCAGGCCCGGCAGGGTGGGTGTCCACACGAACTGGTATTCGCGGAAAGCGTACCGCCCGAGGTCGGGGCCAAGCCGCGCCGGTTTCCAGGTCTGGCCGCCATCGGTGGACACATCGACCTTGCGGATGCCCCCCTGACCGCTGAAGGCGATGCCGCGCACCACGGCAGGAGCGCCGACGACCATGGGGCGGCTGTCGTCAGGATCGACGATGAAGGAGCGGACAGGCATGTCAACGTGGCCAATCGGCACCATCTTGACCTTCCCCGCTTTCAGATCTGCGGGCGTGGTGTTGCCGTTGGGAGTGTCGGGAATCTGGTAGGCCGGTGTCATCCAGAAATTGGTGTCTGGCGCGGTGAGGGCGCGGATGTGGGTGAGGTGTTTGGTCCAGTAGGTGGCGAACTTGCCAGGCATGACCAGACGGACCGGAAAGCCGTTGAGCATGGGGAGCGGTTCGCCGTTCATTGCGTAGGCGATGATGGCTTCGTTGAGGATGGATTCGTGCACGTCCCACGACTTGAGAAAACGGTGCGATCCCTTGCCAACAGGGCCCGGGCCGTGGTCCAGTCCCTCGAACTGGATCTGCACCGTGCCGGGGGCGATGCCGACGCGGTCGAGCACGTCACGCAGTCGCACACCGGTCCAGCGCGCGCAGCCCATCGCCCCATCCCCCCACTGCCCGCCGGGCACGCGCGGCTGGAAGCGGCTGCGCGAGTTGCCCGAGCATTGGTTGACGGCAACGATCTCCACCGAGCGGAAATCACGGTGCAACTGGTCGTAGCTGAGCTGCACCGGCTTCTTGAAATTGCCTGTGAGTTCCAGCCGCCACTGCGCGAGGTCGATGGCGTTGGGGGTGAGCGGCAGGTGGTAGCGCACGTAAAACGCCTCGTTGGGCGTGATCGCGGTGCGGAAGTAGTGCCGCGGAGTTTCGAGCTGGATGGGGCGGTCGGTGAGCCGCAGCAGCGGCACCTTCTGCGGGTAGGTGACGTAGGGGCCGACACTGTTCCAGTACGGATTGGCATCCGGGCCGGTGAAGGTCTGCAGCGGGGTTTCGGCCTGTGCGGCCACCGCAGCCCAGGCCGGACGTGCGGCCAGCGCAGCGGCGCTGCCGACGGCCAGCGCCAGCCACTCACGGCGTTGCATTCCATGATGCATTTCATGCTCTCCTCGGGTTGTGCCATCGTCGCAATGCAGTGCGATCGTGGCGGTTGTTGTTGGTTACAACCGTAACGAACCTTCGCAAGGCACTGCATAGGGACTTACATACAGCCCGGAGGATGTGGGTATGGATGTGGGAGCGCGGAGCGCCCGCATCAAAGCCCGGTGAAGCGGCTGACGATGCGCAAATACAGGCTGCGCGGCAGCAGCCGCAGCAGCTTGAGCCACAGCGTGAATCGGCGTGGAAAGTGGATGTCGAAGCGCCCGGCCTCTAGCCCGGCGATGAGGGCGCTGGCGGCTTGCTCCGGGGTGATGAGCGCGGGCATGGCAAAGGTGTTCTGCGCGGTCAGCGGCGTTTCCACGAAACCGGGGTTGATGACGTGCACGCCGATGCCCAGGGGATGCAGATCGAGATAGAGCGTTTCCGCCAGATTGATCAGCGCCGCCTTGGTCGGGCCGTAAGCCAGCGCCTGCGGCAGACCGCCAAAGCCGGCCACGCTGCTCACCAAGGCGAGGTGCCCGGCGCGCTGTGCGGTAAGTGTGGGCAGCACGGCGGCCAGCGCATGCAGCGCGCCGCGGTAGTTCACGTCGTCATGCTGCAAGGCGCTTGGGAGATCGAAGGCGGTGGCGCGCATCGGGCGGTAGGTGCCGGCGCAGTAGAGCAGCAAATCCAGCCCGCCCCAGTCGTGTGCAATGCGCTGCATCGCCGCCTGCAGCGCGGCGGCGTCGGTCACGTCCAGGGGCAGGGCGAGTGCGCCGTCCAGGGTTTGCAGGCCCTGCGCATTTCTGGCCGAAACGGCCACCCGCGCGCCACGTTGCAGCAGTGCCTCGGCGGTGGCGCGGCCGATGCCGGTGGACGCGCCAATCACCCAGACGCGACGATCCGCCCAGCCGGTGAGGCGCGGGTTCAGACTCATGGTTTGTTGAACGACAGGAACACGCTGCCCACCTTGAAGCCGAACTTGGTGATGACCGAGTGGTTGAGCAGCACATGGTCATCCATCAGATACATCCAGTCGTCGAACTGCACGTTGTAGACCGTGCCGCCCACCGGCAGCGCCAGGGTGTAGTGCCAGTTCAGCGCATTGCCCGCCGCGCGGCCGATGGCCTCGCCGATCACGTCACCCGCAGTGCCGATGTAGCGCTTTTCGCCGTCTTTTTCCGGCAACTCGCGGATGGTCCAGATGCGTTCCTGCTTGGCGCCGTCGTTGTAGACAAAGTGCTCGTCGAGTGTGCCCACGTCGCCCTTCCACGAGGCGTCGATGGTGACGTGAAAACGCCGTGTCATCTTGCCCGAGCGGTCGAACACGATGCCCACCGCCGTGAGCCGTCCGTTGAAATACTGCTTGAGATCGAAGGTCGGCGTCTGGCCGCGATACGCCAGCGGCGTGACGCTGGCGCAGCCCGACAGCAGACTCACGCCCAGCACGGCGGCCAGCAGCCACCAGCGGCGCAGTTGCCGCCAGGAAAAAAATGCAGAGTTGGACAACATGGTGGATCTCCGTTCACGGTTCAGGGAGGGGACGCGGCTGCGGTCTGCGCCGGCGCGCCGCGGACAAAAAAATGCCAGAGCAAGGCAGCGGAAGCGAGCTTGAGCGCCGAGGGCAGCAGACAGTACGCCACCACCAGCGGTGGCAACACGCCGGTTTCCAGCGTGCCGGGGCGGTAGCCGAACAGCGCCAGCAACGGCAGCGCCAGGCCCGCAGCCAGTGCGAGATTGAGCTTGGTGGCAAAGTTCCACAAGCCGAAGTAACTTCCTTCAAGCCGGTTGCCATGCCCGGCGGCGCGAATCACCCCGGCCAGCAGCGCCGGTGGCATGACCAGATCCGGGCCGAGCGCCGCGCCCGAGAGCACGACCACCAGGCCGTAGCCCCAGCGGTCGCCCGGTTGCAGCCATGCCGCCCACACGAACGCCGCCACCGCCAGCGCCATGCCCATCAGCCAGCAGCGCGCCGCACCCCAGCGCCGCACCGCGCGCATCCAGACCGGCACCAGCAGGCCCGCGGCGGCAAAGTAGGCAAACAGGTAGGCGCCGGACAGCGCCGCCGCGTCCAGACGGTCGCGGATGAAAAACAGCACCAGCGTGGCTGGAATGGCCGCCGCGATGCCGCTGGTGACGAACACCGCGAGCAGGGCCACGAAGCGCCGGTTGCGCAGCGGTTGCAGCGCGGTGCGCCAATGCTGCATGGCGTGGGGTGCTGCGTGGGGGTTGGCGTGGTGAGGCGACGGATCGGGCGCGCGCCACAGCAGCGTCAAGCCGACGAGGAGCGCGGCGGCGAACACGCCAACCAGCAGCGGCGCGCCGCCAAGTTGCGGCACGATGGCGGCGAGCAGCACACCGGCCAGCCCCAGCCCTTCACGCCAGGCGACGGTGCGTGCGAGTTGCGTTTCGTTCGCGCCCAGTGTGGCGCCCCAGGCCTGGTGGAGGATGGACGCGGCGCTGAAGCCCAGATAGGTGAACAGCAGCGCGGCAGTGAACAGCGCGGTGAAGCGCCACTGGTCTGCGCCAAAAGGCAGCAGGGCGGGCAGGGCGAACAGCGCGGCGAACCCGGCGAACATCAGCAGTCCGGCGGCGGCCATTGCCGGTTTGGCCAGCCCGCGTAGCAGCAGATGATCGGCCAGCCGACCCAGCAAAGGATCGAATAGGGCGTCGGTAAAGCGGGTGATCAGCAGCAAGGCACCGAGATAGGCCAGCGGGACGGCGTAGCGCGTGGCGTAGTGTTCGGGCAGGTAGACGTAGAGCGGCAGCGCAACAAAGGCGAAGGCCAGACTCGGCGCGCCGTAGCGCAACAAGGCCAGGGCATGCAAAGGATCTGCCGCCAGTTTGCGCACAACGGGCGCGCCGGGCAGGGCGGCTTGCGGCGTGTTCATGGCGCGCTGGCCGCGGTGAGCGCCTTGGCCAGCAGATCGTTGCGCAGCCCCGGCGCTGGGGTTTGCGGCGAGAGCCAGATGGAGAAAAACGCGCGCCCGAATGCGGTGCCCGGCACGGTGCCGCGCAGGGCGCCGTTGAAGTAGAAGCGGGTTTGCGCCGTGTCCGCGCCACGGCCGCCGGGCGTGAACACGCCGGTCAGGGTGCTGCCGTCCTGCACATCGGGAAAGAGGTTGCGCATGGCCTGCAACCAAGCCGCGCGCTGCTCTGGCGTGCCTTCGCCCAGTTTGCGCATTTCTTCTTCGGAGCGCGTGGCGATGTCTGCGCCTTTGAGGCTGCGCGCATAGCGCAATTGCAGCGCGAATGGCGCGGTGCCCAGTTGCGCGCCCAGGCCTTGCGGCCCTGTCCAGAGCGCGGCGCGATACACCAGGAAGCCGAAGTAACGGAAGTCACCGCTGCCGGAGAGTTGGGCATCGGCAATGGCGGAGGCCACTTCCGCAGGCACGGCGGGGGCGCTTTGCGCCTGCACGGACATGGGCAAGAGTGCGACGGCTGCGGCTACCAGCAGCAGGCCGCGCCGTGCGTGATCCACAGGTGCAAGCGGATCAGCGCGCTGCGGCATGGCGCAAGGTGAACTGCAGCACGTTGGTGGAGCCTTGGCTGAAGCCGGCCTCGCAGTAGGCGAGGTAGAAGGTCCACAGGCGCACGAAACGGTCGTCGAAGCCTTGCGCCCTGACTGCTTCGAGCTGGGCGGTAAACCGTTCGCGCCACAGGGCCAGGGTGCGGGCGTAGTCGAGGCCGAAGGCGTGTTCATCCACCACTTCCAGCCCGGCGGCCTGGGCCTGGGCGATGAAGGCGTCGCGCGCGGGCAGCATGCC
>JAFGXB010000132.1 GCA_016936875.1 Burkholderiaceae bacterium
CACACACCAAACCCGTGACGACGCCTGCGTGTTCTCCTGACGCATCGGGGTCGCCGCAACCCCAGCCGGTGCTGGCGATGGTTGTGGCCATCGCCTTCCTGATGGAGCAGCTCGACGCCACCATCGTCACCACCGCCATCCCCGACATGGCGCGCGCCTTGCACGTCAGTGTGGTGCAGATGAGCCTGGCGGTGAGTGCCTACATCCTCACGCTGGCGGTGTTCATCCCGCTCAGCGGCTGGTGTGCCGACCGCTTCGGCGCGCGCCGCGTGTTCATCGCCGCGCTCGGCCTGTTCACTGCGGGGTCGGTGCTGTGCGGAATGGCCGACAGCTTTGCCATGCTGGTCGCCATGCGCGTGCTGCAGGGTTTGGGCGGGGCGATGATGACCCCGGTCGGGCGTCTCATTTTGCTGCGCAGCTTTCCCCGCGAACAACTGGTCAAGGCCATGACCTACGCCACGCTGCCAGCCATCATCGGGCCCGTCATTGGGCCGCTGCTGGGCGGCTATCTCACCACCACACTGTCCTGGCGGTGGATTTTTTATGTCAACCTGCCGTTCGGTCTGGCGGGCATGGTGCTGGCGGCCCGGTTTCTTCGGGCGCACAACGCGCAGAGCCCGCCCCCTTTCGACCTGGGCGGCTTTCTCCTGTTTGGCCTGGCTGTCGGCCTGGTGCAATTCGCCATGGAGGGCGCGGCGCGTTTGCCGGGCGGGGCCCTGGTTGCGGCGATGCTGAGCGCGGCCGCACTGCTGCTGGCTTTTTACCGCCGCAGCCGCGCGCGAGCGCATCCCGCGGTCGATCTGAGCCTGCTGCGCGAGCGGGCGTTTGGCATTGCCACGCTGGCGGGCGGATTGTGCCGGGTTGCCATGAACGGCCCGGTCTATCTGCTGCCCGTCATGCTGCAACTGGGCTTGGGCATGAGCCCGGTGCAGTCGGGCGCGCTCACCTTTTTATCGGCGCTGGCCGCGCCGCTGGTGCGGGTGATTGTGGGCGGGGCGCTGCGGCGCCTGGGGTTTCGCGCTCTGCTGCTGGCGAGCGCCGTGGCCTGCGCAGCAAGCCTTGCCAGCTTCGCTCTGATTGATGCGCACACCGGGCAGGTGTGGATTGCCGTGACCATCGTGTTGTACGGCCTGGTGCGATCCACCCAGTTCATGACTTCCAACACCCTGGCTTACGCCGACATCGCGCCACAGCGTCTGAGCCGCGCCACCAGTCTGGGCGGGCTGCTGCAGCAGCTCACGGTGAGTTTCGGCGTGTCTCTCGGGGCGGCCTGGCTTGGCGCGCTCGCCCCGCATCACATGATCCCTACGCTGGCGAATTTTCATGCCGCCTTCTTGTTTCTCGCCGTGTTGCCGCTGCTTGCGTTACCGGCTTTTGCGCGGCTGAAACCGCGCGACGGCGCCATGGTCAGTGGGCATGTCGTGGCAGAACGGGGCGAGGGGCCGTGAGCGCAGGGGCGGCCCGGAACGATCCGACGCACAATGCCCAGTTTCCTTGCGAGCGATTCAGACCATGGCGTTGAAAGCAACGATTTACAAGGCCGATGTGCAAGTGGCGGACATGGACCGGCATTACTACGCCGACCATGCGCTGACCATTGCCCGCCATCCGTCCGAAACCGACGAGCGCATGATGGTGCGGGTGTTGATGCTGGCGCTGTACGCGCAAGACGGCATCGCGCTGACCAAGGGCTTGTTCGACGTGGATGAGCCCGAGATCTGGGTGAAGGATCTGACAGGCCAGATCAAGCTCTGGATCGACATCGGGCAACCCGACGAGGTCCGTCTTCGCAAGGCCTGCGGGCGGGCCGAGCAGGTGATCGTGGTGTGCCATTCGAGCAGTTGCCCGGTGTGGTGGAAGCAGGTCGAGGGCAAGCTCGGGCGCTTGAAGAATCTGCAGGTGTTCCAGCTCCCTGCGGCAACCAGCCAGGCCTTGGCCGCGCTGACCGCGCGCACGATGAAGCTGCAGTGTCTGGTGCAGGACGGAAGCATCTGGATCAATACCGAGACCGCGTCCGTCGCCGTGGAACTCAAGCGCCTGACGTCTGCCGCATGACCCCCGACACCGCCTATGCCAATCTGTCGCCGGGCAGCGTGCTCGATGCGATCGACAGCCTCGGCCTGCGCTGTGATGGCACGCTGCTGCAGCTCAACAGCTTCGAAAACCGGGTGTTCCAGATTCGCCTTGAAGACGGCAGCCTGCGCATCGCCAAGTTCTACCGGCCCGGCCGCTGGAGCGATGCGGCGATCGGCGAGGAGCATGCCTTCACCCTGGAACTCGCCGCGCAGGACAGTCCCGTCGTGCCTCCGCTGGTGATCAACGGGCACACTCTGCACCACGCCGCGGGCCATCGCTTCGCCCTGTTTTCCCGGCAGGGCGGCCGCACGCCCGAGATCGAGCAGGAGCAGACGCTGGAGTGGCTCGGGCGCTTCCTCGGGCGCCTCCATGCGGTTGGGGCGCGCACCGCGTACCAGGTGCGCCCGGCTCTTGACATCGAGACCTTCGGCGTCGCCCAGCGCCAATTGCTGCTTGCCGGTGGCTGGCTGCCGGAAGACTTGCGCGCGGCGTGGAGCGGCATCACCGACGCCGCGCTCAACGCCGTGCGCGCCGCCTACGCGCGGGCTGGCCGCGTGCGCCTGCTGCGCCTGCACGGCGACTGCCATCCCGGCAATCTGCTGTGGACGGAGGACGGCCCGCACCTCGTCGATTTCGACGACAGCCGCAGTGGCCCAGCCATTCAGGATCTGTGGATGCTGCTCTCTGGCGATGCGCCGGACATGCGGCGCCAGTTCGCGGCGCTGCTGCGCGGCTACACGCTGTTCCATCCCTTCGACGCGCGCGAGATCCATCTGGTCGAGGCGCTGCGCACGCTGCGTCTGATCCA
>JAFGXB010000133.1 GCA_016936875.1 Burkholderiaceae bacterium
CCCGGCCAGACGCTCGGCAAGGCTGAGGTAGAGCGGGGTGTCGGGATGAGAGTCCATCCCCGCATGATGCCCGAGATCGACGCGCGCAACACCTTACAGAGGGTGGACGATTCGACCAGTACAGATTGAAAAAAATTGAGTTTGTGTCGATACAGATGGCGTTGCGCTACATCTGTTTTGATGGCGTGGCACTGCTTACAGTGATGCCATCATTCGCACGCTCAGGAGAGGGCCATGCATCGACTCGAACCCGGGATGTTCCTTCGCCTGGAGCGCGCCGCAGGCACGCAGCTTCGGCTTCTGTCGGGGCAGGTCTGGATCACCGAGAGCGGCCAGCCGGACGATGTGTTTTTGTCCGCGGGGCAGAGCTACGACGTCGTCGGGACGGGCCGGGTTGTGGTGGAGCCCCAGGCCGCGACGGCGACGCTGATCGTGTCCCGTGAGCCTGCATCCGTGAGAACGCGCCGGCCTTCCTTCGATGGACATCGGGCGGCGGGATCCTGAACGTGGCTGACAGACTTCATCCATCCCAAAGAACGCGGCACCCGTGCTGCGCAAGACACTCATGTTGAACGACAACTTTTCCGCGCTGGTGCTTTTCGCCTTTGTCACCTCGGTCACGCCGGGTCCGAACAATCTGATGCTGCTGGCATCCGGCGCGAACTTTGGCTTTCGCGCGTCGATTCCTCATCTGCTGGGCATCAGCTCTGGGGCGCTGATTCTGCTGACCAGTGTGGGCCTGGGCTTGGCCGAACTGTTCACGCAGTGGCCCTGGGCCGAAATCGCCATGAAATGGGTCGGCGCAGGCTACATGATCTACCTGGCCTGGCGCATGGCCAGCGCATCGCCTCCGGACGCCTCGGCCGCGCGGGCGCAGCATCCCATGCGTTACATCGGCGCCTTCGCGTTCCAGTGGGTCAACCCCAAGCTGTGGCTGATGGCGCTCAGCGTGTATTCCGTGTACGTCCCGAGCGCAGGCGGATTCTCGCTGGTGCTGGGGGTGGCGGTGCTGTTCAGCCTCATCAACTTGCCGACCATCAGCGTCTGGGCGCTGGGTGGCTCGAAGCTGCGTCATTTGTTGACAGAACGGCGGCGTGTCAGGGTGTTCAACCTGGCCATGGCCGCCCTGTTGCTCGCCACGCTCTGGCCGATGCTGCGGTGAGGGCGACGCAAAGGGCTGCTGGCTGTCTTGAGCGTTCAGTCTTTGAGCGTCACCTCATACCCCTCGTCGGCCACGGCCTTGGCCAGCGCTTCGGGCGTGGAGCTGCCTTGCACGGTGGCGCGGCCACTGGCCAGGTCGACCTGTGCGTCCTGCGTGCCGGGAACGGCCTTGAGCGCCTTGGTCACTGCGGCGACGCAATGGCCGCAAGTCATGCCGGTGATTTGTAGTTGGACTGTGTTCATCAAAACTCTCCGTGAATAGGGGTTGGAGGATGGGCGGCGCAGATCAGGCGGGTTGCGCAAGGGCGTCGCGCACCTTCATCAGTTTTTCGCAGACTTCCTTGGCGATGGCGTGCACCTCGGGTTTGTCGATCAGGCCGAGCACCGAGGCGGGGTTCATGAAGTCGATCACGATCTGCTGGCTCGCAACGTCTTCGCGCACCACCACGTTGCAGGGCAGCAGCGCGCCGATATGCGGGTCGAAGTCGAGCGCCTTCATGGCGTAGCCCGGCGCGCAGGCGCCGAGGATGCGGTAGGGCGGGCGGTCCACGCCGAGCTTGGCCTTGAGGGTGGCCGACACGTCGATGTCGCTGATGATGCCGAAGCCCTGTGCCTTGAGTGCGTCGGTGGTGCGGGCGATGGCGTCGTCAAACGCACAGCAGGCTTGGGCGGAAAACACGATGGATGGCATGAAAAAACTCCTTCAGGGGGTGTGGAGAACGGGAGGGTGCGCTAGTGATTGTGCGGGTTGCGCAGCCTGCGGCGCAACCCAGCTGCGCAGGCGTTTGAGCCGCAGGCTGTTGGCGAGCACGAAGACCGAGGACAGGCCCATGGCCACCCCGGCGAGCATGGGGTGCAGATGCACGCCCCAGGGTGCGGCCACGCCGGCGGCCAGGGGAATGAGCACGATGTTGTAGGCGAACGCCCAGAACAGGTTGCCGTGGATGGCGCGCATTGTGTGGCGCGCGGTGTCGATGGCGGTGGGCAGGGTGGCGAGTTCGCCGCGGGTCAGGCTGACGTCGGCGGCTTCGATGGCGACGTCGGTGCCGCTGGCCAGCGCCAGCCCGACATCGGCCTGCGCCAGTGCGGGGCCGTCGTTCAGACCGTCTCCGACGAAGGCCACGCGCCTGCCTTTGGCCTGCAGAACCGAGACAACGCGCGCCTTGTCCGCTGGCAGCACCTCGGCGTGCACTTGCGCGATGCCCAGCGTTTGCGCCACGGCCTGCGCGGTGCGCTGTGCGTCGCCGGTGACCAGGGCAACGTCGAGGCCGCGCTGCCGCAAGGCCTGCACCACGGCGGCGGCGTCGAGTTTGACGGGGTCGGAAATGCCCAGCACGGCCACGCAGACGCCGCCCTGGGCGAGGAAAACCGCCGTCTGTCCCTGTGCTTCCAGGGTGTCGGCCTGGGCGGAAAATGTCTTCAGGTCGATGGCCTCTTTCTGCATGAGGCGGCGTGCGCCGAGCAGGAGTTGCTGGCCGTCGAGCATGGCGCGCACGCCATAGCCGGGGATGGCGGCGAAGCTCTGCACGGGCGGCAGTTGGAGGTTGCGCTGCGCTGCCGCGTCGCGCACGGCGCGCGCCAGCGGGTGCTCGGAGTCGGCCTCCAGCGCGGCGGCCAGACGCAGCGCGGCGTCGTGATCCAGACTGCTGTGCAGCGCGGTGAGTGCGGGTCTGCCGCGTGTGACGGTGCCGGTCTTGTCCAGCAAGACGGTGTCGATGTGCGAGAGCGCCTCCAGTGCCTCGCCTTTGCGGAACAGCACGCCCATTTCCGCCGCCCGGCTGCTGCCCACCAGAATGGCCGCCGGTGTGGCCAGGCCCATGGCGCAGGGGCAGGCCACCACCAGCACCGCCACCGCGGCCACCAGCGCGGCGCTCAGATCGCCGGTGAGCAGCAGCCAGGCGGCAAAACTGGCTGCGGCAATCAGCAGCACGACCGGGGTAAAGATGGCCACCACGCGGTCGGCCACGCGCTGCACCGGCAGCTTGCCGGTCTGCGCGTTTTCCACCAGCCGCACGATCTGCGCCAGCACGGTGTTGGCGCCCAGCGCGGTGGCTTCGATCACGAGCCGCCCTTCGGCGTTGACCGTGCCGCCCACCACGGCATCGCCAGCGTGGCGGCGCACGGGCAAGGGCTCGCCGGTGAGCATGGATTCATCCACATGGCTGTCGCCTTCGAGCACCCGCCCGTCCACAGGCAGGCGCTCGCCGGGGCGCACCAGCACGCGGTCGCCGATCTGCAGCGCGGAGACGCTGACCTGCTGCTCCGCGCCGTGCGCGTCGAACTGGGTGGCCTGTTTGGCCTGCAGTCCGAGCAGTTTGTGGATGGCGGTGGAGGCGCGGCCCTTGGCCAGTTCTTCCAGATACTTGCCTGCCAGAATGACCGCCACCACCACGGCAGCGGAGTCGAAATACACATGGCGCGAGGCGGCGGGGAACCACTGCGGCGCGAACAGCACCAGGGTGCTGTAGACCCAGGCGGCGCCGGTGCCGGTGGCGACGAGTGAATTCATGTCGGGCGACAGATGGCGATAGGCAATGGCGCCGGTGCGGAAAAAGCGCCGTCCGGGGCCAAACAGCACGGCGGTGGTGAGGACGAACTGCACCCAGTCCCAGAAGCGCGGAATGGGCGATGCGCGCAATAGCGCGGCATCGAGCGCGGGCCAGAGCATCGGCAGCATGGACAACACCAGCACCGGCAGCGCCAGCAGCGCGGCAATCCACACGCCGCGGCGTGCGCGCAGCAGACTGCGGGCATGCGCTGCGGCGCTGGCGTCTTCGGCGGCAGCGTCTGCCTCCTGCACGGGACGCGCGTCGTAGCCCGCGGCAATGACGGTCTGCGCCAGCGCCTCGGCGTTCAGCATGGACGGCAGGTAGCGCACCTGCGCACGGTTGACCGCCAGATTCACCGTGGCGGAGAGGACGCCGGTCTGCTTGCGCAGCGCGCGCTCCACCCGGCCCACGCAGGAGGCGCAGGTCATGCCGTCCACGTCTAGTGTGGCCTCGGCGAGCAGCGGGGTGTAGCCTGCGGCGCTCACCGCGTCGGCAATGGTCTGCGGGGTGGCGGCCTGCGGGTCGTAGAGGACTTCGGCTTGTGTGGTGGCCAGGTTCACGCTGGCCGCCTGGACGCCGGGCAGTTTGCGCAGGGCGCGCTCCACCCGGGCGCTGCACGACGCGCAGGTCATGCCGTCCACGTCCAGCCGCAGGGGCTGGCCTTTGGCCACCGCGCCCTGCGTTGTTGGGGGGGGCGCAGGGGTGGGTTCGGAGGGCGGCTCCACCGGGCACGCGGCCAGGTTGTCGTCGGGTGTGGTGATGTCAGACATGGAGGCTCTCCTTTTTGTCTTGCAGCGCCGCGAGGATGGGGCACTGCGCCGAAGGCCCGTGGCCGGGGCAGGCGTCGAGCAGGGTGTGCAGCCCCGTCTTCAGGCGCTGCAGATCGTCCAGCTTGGCGTCGATTTCAGCGAGGCGCTGCGCGGCAATGGCCCGCACCGCGCCCATGTCAGCCTCGGGGCGGGCGTGCAGCGCCAGCAGTTCGCCGATGTTGGAGAGCGAAAACCCCAGCGCTTGCGCCCGCCGGATGAAGTCCAGCCGCTCCAGCGCCTGCGGGGCGTACAGCCGGTAACCGCTGGCCGTGCGCTGGTCCGGGGCCAGCAGGCCCAGGCGCTCGTAGTAGCGCAGGGTTTCAGCGCCGAGCTGCGCGCGCTGCGCCAATTCGCCTATCGTGAGGCGGGAGGTGTTTTGCGTGGCTTGGAGAGGCATGGTGGAAAGGAGGGAGTCGGCTGTGTATGCCAACAAACTTTACACCTTACTAAAGACTTTATTGTTGGGAGGGGATACTGCTGCGTGGCGCCTCCAGCCCGCCCCTTGCAGGCGGTCAAGACCCCGCTGCCGCTTCGCTTTTCCGCAGCACCCAGGCGACAAACCGCTGCCCGTACACCGGCTGCTTCCACACCAGCCAGGCGATCATCAGCGCGTTGAACACGGCTACGGTCAGCAGCAGCACGGGCACGCCCACGCCCGCCGTCAGCAGCGTGGCGCAATACGCGGCGCAGGCGATCATGAACAGGGCGTTGAGCATATTGCTGGCGGCAATCACGCGGGCACGGTGGGTTTCCGCCACGCGGTGCTGGATGAAGGCGTAGAGCGGCACGCTGTAAATGCCGGCGCTGGCCGAGATCAGCAGCAAATCCACCATCAGCCGCCAGTGTTCGCCTTCGCGCAGGAACAGGGTGAGGGTTTGCAACTGCCCGTTGTGCGGCAGGTGCTGGGTGGCAAAGTAAAGATCGACGCCGAAAACCGACATGCCGATGGCTCCCAGCAGCACCAGGCCGATTTCCACCCGGCCGTGCGCCATCCATTCGCAGGCCACCGAGCCCAGGCCGATGCCCACGGCGAAAATCACCAGCAGCAGCGAGGCCACCGCTTCGCTGCCGTGCACCACCTCGCGGGTGAACACCGGGAACTGCGTGAGGTAGGCCACGCCGTAAAACCACATCCAGGCAATGGCGATCAGTGCGACCAGCACGGTGCGGTCGGCGGCGGCGAGCTTGAGGCTGCGCGCTGTTTCGCTGAAGGGGTTCCAGTTCATGCAGGTGTCGCAGGCCAGCGGCGGGGTGCGGGGCACGAAGCGCGCCATCAACCATCCCGCCAGCGCGACGAGGAGGCAGGCCACTCCGGCGAACACCGGGCCTTGCGGATACGTCATCAGCACGCCGCCGACCAGGCTGCCCAGCAGAATGGCGACGAAGCCGCCCATCTCGGTCATGCCATTGCCGCCGGTCAGTTCGGCCGTATGCAGGTGGCGCGGCAGATAGGCGAACTTCACCGGCCCGAACAAGGTGGAATGCAGCCCCATGCCCAGCACGCACACCAGCAGCAGCGGCACGTTCACCGTGATGAAGCCCCACAGCGCCGCAAGCATGATGACGATTTCGAAGGTCTTGATGCGCCGCATGATGACGCCCATGTCGTACTTGTCGGCCAGTTGCCCGGCGGTGGCCGACAGCAGCACGAAGGGCAGCACATACAGCGCGGCGATGAGGTTGACCATCAGGCCGGCGGGCAGGCCCGTCTGCGCCTCGGCACGGTAGGTCACCAGCATGGTGAAGGCGAACTTCAGCAGATTGTCATTGCCGGCATTGGTGAACTGGGTCCAGAAAAACGGCGCGAAGCGGCGCTGGCCCAGCAACTTGAACTGGTTGACCGACGGCGGCGGATCTTGCGGGGCGTGGGGGGGAGGCGTGGACGACATGCGCAGGAGGAACGACAAACTGCGGAATGTTCGCACAGTCGGGCGGCGCAACAGGCCCTATCCCTATTCCTCCATGACTGCCTGTTGCCGCGCCCAGGCCAGGAAGCGTTGGCCGTACAGCGGTTGCCGCCAGATCAGCCAGCCCGCAGCCAGCGCGTTGAGCAGCGCCACGCTCAGCAGCAGCGCGGGCACGCTCACCCCGGCCACCAGCAGTGCCGCGCAATAGCCCGAACAGACCACCATGTAAATCGCGTTGAGGATGTTGTTGGCCGCAATCACCCGCGAGCGGTGCGTTGGCGGGGTGTGCTGCTGGATGAGGGCGTACAGCGGCACGCTGTAAATCCCGGCGCTGGCCGACAGCAGGAACAGGTCGAGCATCACCCGCCAGTGCGCGCCCTGCTGCACGAAGGCCGCCACGCCCTGCAGCGCCGCCGGGTGCGGCAGACCTTGCACCGCGAAGTAAAGATCGAC
>JAFGXB010000134.1 GCA_016936875.1 Burkholderiaceae bacterium
GAACCCGCACTGGCGCTCACCGGGCACCGGCCCAGCGCGGATGGTTTGCGCGACATCCGTCATATCGTCGCGCAAGCCGGCAATTTTTTGCGCGACACGGGCTGGCTGCTGCTGGAGCATGGTTTCGACCAGGCGGGCGCCGTGCGCGCCCTGCTGCAGGCGCACGGCTGGCGCGACGTGTTCAATGCGCGAGACCTGGCCGGAATCGAGCGTGTCAGCGGAGGGCGTTGTCCCCTCCCGCAGCAAATGCAAAGCCCCCCTTATAAAATGACTTGATCGACATCAAACAGGAAACGCAACCATGTCCAGCGTGCAGGAACAGATTGATCAAATCGTCAAGAACAACGACGTCGTGCTGTTCATGAAGGGGTCTCCGCAGTTTCCCATGTGCGGGTTTTCGGGCCGTGCGGTGCAATTACTCAAGTCTTGCGGCGTCAGCCAGATCAAGGCGGTTGACGTGCTGCAGGACGAGGGCATTCGCCAAGGCATCAAGGAATACGCCAACTGGCCGACCATCCCGCAGCTCTACGTCAAAGGCGAGTTCGTCGGTGGCTCGGACATCATGACCGAGATGGCGCAGAGCGGCGAGCTGCAGACACTGCTGGCCAGCCTCAAGTAAACCCACCCGGCCGCGCGCTTGAATTCCCCCGCTGCCACCAACGCCCGGCCCCGGCTCATCGTCGCGCTGACCGGCGCCACAGGCATTGTTTACGGCGTGCGGCTGCTGCAACACCTGCGCCGACTGGGTACGGTGGAAACGCATCTGCTCATTTCCGCCGCCGGCATCCTCAACCTGAAGGTGGAAATGGATCTCGACCGCAAGTCGGTCGAAGCGCTTGCCGATGTCACCCACCCGGTAGGCGATATTGGCGCAAACCTTGCCAGCGGGTCGTTCTCCACGCTGGGCATGGTGGTGGCGCCGTGCTCCATGCGCACGCTGGCCTCCATCGCCCACGGGTTTTGCGACAACCTCATCACCCGCGCGGCAGACGTTTGCCTGAAGGAACGGCGCAAACTGGTTTTACTGCCGCGTGAAGCACCACTCAACCTCGCGCATCTGCGCAATATGACCGCGGTGACGGAAATGGGCGGCATCATCTTCCCGCCGCTACCCGCGTTTTATCTGCGTCCCAGCAGCATTGAGGCCATGGTCGATGCCAGTCTGGCCCGCGTGCTCGACCAGTTCGGCATCGGCCATGATCTTGGCGTGGAATGGGCGGGGATCAAATCAACGTAAATTCAGCATGGCGGCATGGCGGTTTGTCCAATGTCATTGTGAGCTCATGTAACTCGGGCCTATAAAGACAGATTCATCAGGAGTCTGCCATGAACAAGCCTTCCGCCGCGCGCACAACCAGCCCGCACCCTGCAGCAAAAAAAGTTGCCGCCAAGCCCCCTGCTCGGCGACGCACCGTGGCGCATGACAAGGTCGCCCAAGGGGATATCCCCCCACATCTCACCCAGTCCGGTGTGCGCGACTTTGTTCTTGAACAATCGCAGGAGGCTGCCCAGCTCGCCGAGCTGTCCGCGCTGGACTCCATCCTCAAAAGCGCCACCGCGGAAGGGGACGCCAATGCGGGCGTTCAGGCCATCCTCGAAGGCGACGCCCCGGACGATGCCCAAGCCATGCGCGCCGCTTTAGGCTTGCCCGCAACCGAGGCCGTGCCGCACCACACCAGTGACGAACTGGCGCCAGACTGGCGCAAGGGCGGCTATCCGTACAAATTCAAAATGCTGCGCCGCGACTACGAGCGCGAAAAATTTGTCTTGCAGACGGAATTGCTCAAACTGCAGGCGTGGGTCAAGGAGACTCAGCAGCGGGTGGTCATCCTGTTCGAGGGCCGCGACGCCGCGGGCAAGGGCGGCACCATCAAACGGGTGATGGAGCACCTCAACCCGCGTGGCGCGCGTGTGGTGGCGCTGGAAAAACCCAGTGAGGTCGAACGTGGGCAGTGGTACTTCCAGCGCTATGTGCAGCATCTGCCCACAGCAGGAGAGATCGTGCTGTTCGACCGCAGTTGGTACAACCGTGCCGGAGTCGAGCGGGTGATGGGCTTTTGCACGCCGGCGGAATACACCGAGTTCCTGCGACAGGCGCCCGAATTCGAGCGCAACCTGGTGCGCAGCGGCATTCATCTCATCAAGTTCTGGTTTTCGGTCAGCCAGGAAGAGCAGCGGCGGCGCTTCAAGGAGCGCCAGGTGCATCCGCTCAAACAGTGGAAACTCTCCCCGATCGACATGGCCTCACTCGACAAATGGGACGACTACACCCGCGCCAAAGAGGCCATGTTCTTTCACACCGACACCGCAGATTCCCCCTGGACGGTGGTGAAATCCAACGACAAGAAACGCGCACGCCTCAATGCCATGCGCTACCTGCTGCATTCCATGCCCTACACCGGCAAGGACGTGGCGCGCATCGGTGAAGTGGACAACCTGATCGTGGGCCGCGCCAACTTCATCCACGAACGCGGCGAGCACGATTTGAGCAAGGGCGAATACGTCTGACGCCCGCCTGCCCCTATGGCTCCCAAGGAAACGCAGGGCCGGCCCAAGTGTCCTTGACCCCCACGGGGGGCGGATCGGCAAGCCGACCCTGGGGGCGCTCAGGAGAACGAAAGCGCGCCGTGAATGCGCTTTGCAGCGCGGCGTCCAGTGCGGGCAGCCGCGCGCGCAGTTCGCTCAATTGTGGTGCCTCCGCGCTGCGCTGCGGCGCCGACCAGGCGGACTGCGGCCAGTACGCATCCCAGCGCCAGCGGGCGATCACATGCCAGTGCAGATGCGGCACGACATTGCCCAGGCTGGCGAGGTTGATCTTTTCGGGCTGCAACTGGGCGCGCATGGTCTGCTCGGTCAGCGCCACGGCATCCATGCAGCTCAGCCGCTGCAAGGCGCTCAGGTCGCTGAACTCGGCCACATGCCCGGCCCAGACCACACGGTAAAACGCGGGCAGCAAGGCGTCCTCGGCGCGGATCAGCCGAAAGTCTGCGCCGCGCCAGACCACGACGCCGCCGTCCGTCTGGCAAAGTGGGCAAGCCATTTGACTTGACATGTCGCTCACGCCCGCTGCGCCGTGCCCACCATGATCACCGGGCCTGTCGGCAAGCCGGTGGGCGAGCCACCTTGCGGTTCCACGCTCACGGCAAACGCCTTGGCCTGCGCCAGATGCGCCAGCGCTGCAGCGGGAATGGCGTACCGCGTCTGCCCTGCGACGACCACCCCGAGCGACACCGGCGCGCCCTGCGCGGGCAGCAGCCAGAGCTGATAACTCTTGCCGCTGGGTGCCGACATGGCGCCCACCGCAGTCAGGGTGAGGGCGCCGTTGTGCACCGTCACCACGGCAGACTGCCCGCCTTTGCCGTGCATCAATGCAGCCATCTGCACCGAGGCGATGGCACTGCCAGGCGGATTCGGGCGTTGCACCAGAAGCACCACGGAGAACACCACAGCCGCCACCGCCACACCGCCAAGCAGCAGGGAAAGACGTCGCCATACCCGCGCGCCCCAGCCCGTCTCAGGCGGCACGGCGCGGCGCGGCGCATCAATCCGCGCGGCGATGCCTTGCCAAATGGCGTCAGCAGGCTGGCCGTATTCCGGTCTGCGGAGCAATGCGGCATCCAGCTGTTCGCGCCAGTGCTGCACCGCGCTGGCAAACGCCGGGCTCTGTTCCAGCAAACGCTGCGCACGGCGCTGCGCGGCCGGGCTGAGGCCACCAGTGAGCCAGTCAGCGGCCAGACGGTCGAGCAGATCGGCGTTACGGTAGCGCGCTGGCAGGCTCATCGTGCGCCCTCGCCGAGGCAATCGCGCAGCAGCAACACGGCGCGACGAATCAATGTCTTGACCGTACCCAGCGGCAGGGCACGCTCACGCGCCACCTCGGCATGGGTTTGCCCCAGCACATAGGCCGCCGCGAGTACGTCACGCTGGCGGGGTGGCAACTGGCCCAGACAGTCCTCCATGTGTTGCCCCTGGAAGCCGGCTTCGAGCAGGGCTTCAGGCGTGCGGTGATCCGCAATTTCTGGCGGATTGTCATCCGCGTCAAGCTGCATGGGAACCAAAAACTGTGCCTCGCGTTTACTGGCACGCAGCCGGTCGAGGCAGGTATTGCGTACCAGGGCGGACAGCCACGCTTCGGGGCTGCCCAGATGCGGCCGGTAACTCGCCGCCTGGCCCCAGATTTTCACGTAGGCATCCTGCATGGCTTCTTCCGCCGCTGAGGTGTCGCGCAGCAGACGCAGGCAAATCGCCCAGGCCCGGCTCCGTGTGGCCGCATACAACTGGCTGAACGCATCGCGATCAGCCAGCGCGGTGTAGGCCAGCAAGGACTGCAAATCGGGCATGTGCTCTGGGGCGTGTGAGTGTTTGTCTCCTGTCGCGCAGCCGCACCGCAGCTTGCGAATTTACAGGAGGACGCGCGGCGCATGTTACCGAGAATGCTGCGCATCCGCCGCGCGTGCAAGCCCTGTCGATCAGGCGATAAACGCGGCTGGCACCGGGTCTTTGCCCAACGCGTTGCGCAAAATGGCCCAGTGCATGGTTTCGTCGCCCATGATGCTGGCCGCCGCCTTGGCCAGGTCTTTGTTATGAAACTGCGGCACCGCACCCAGATAGGCGCTGGCCGCGCCCTTTTCCAGACCGGCGGCGAACTCCAGCACATCGGCCTGCGATTTGAGCGACGCGGTGGGAAAGCCATAGTCCGCCGGTTTCTTCGCCATGACCGGCGTGCCGCCGAGTTTGCTGATGGTGGACGACAACACCTCGGCATGCGCCTTGTGCTGGCCCTGGAATTTCACGGCAACCGCCAGCACGGGCTTTTCCAGCAGCCCGGACTCCGCGCCCACCTGATAGGCGGCGATGGCCTGGTATTCCAGCCCCAGCGCGGTGTTGAGTATGGCGATGTCGTCGGAGGTCGATGCGGACATCGTCCCGGCCCAGCTCGTCACCGGCGCCAGGGCGCTGGACGCCGCGAGGCCTGCGGCGAACAGTCCGCCGACGCGGAAAAACTGCCGACGATCGGCGCCTTGCGCGTCTGCGCCCTGGGGGTTTGAAGCGGTGTCTTGTGTGCGTTGCATGATGCATTCTCCTGGGGGATCAAAGCGGATCACAGCGCGCCCAACGCGGCTGTTGCAGGAATTACGCCGCGCCGCGGCAATTGGATTCAAGCCAGGATGCGAGTCACCGCATTCCTTTATCCCAGATCAAAAGATTGCAATTCCGGCATATCGGATTTCAGAGTTTTTGCGTCTTGTCACATTTGAAACAAGCTGTGTCCGTGATGATGCGCGCCTCGACCAAATTGTTTCGCACACCGCCTGGAGTGTCCGTCATGCCGTTTTCCCGCCGTTTCGCGCCCACCGCCCGCGCCCGCATTGCCTACTGGCTTCGCCTGGTCTCGGTGTGCGCCGTCGCCATCAGCGCCCCGCCCGTTTTGGCCAATCCGTCGTCGGCGCCGATGTCGGCGCAAGCCGAGGTGGACATTCACTCGCCCTACCGCGTGGTGCCCAAAATGCCCACCGGGTCAAAAGCCACCGCGGATCACAGCAAGTTCAAGGAACTGCAGGGCCCGTTCAAAAGCGGCCCGGAAGTCACCGCGGCCTGCCTGAGCTGCCACACCGAGGCGGCCAAGCAGATCAAGGGCACCATTCACTGGAAGTGGGAAGAGGTGGAGCAGGACTCCAAGCGCATCGTCGGCAAGAACAAGGTGATGAACAACTTCTGCGTGTCCACACCGAGCAACCAGCAGTTCTGCACCGGCTGCCATGTGGGTTATGGCGATGCGAAGTCTGGGGAATTCGTCTCATTCAGCAAGCGCCCGGACACCGATGTGGACTGTCTGGTCTGCCATGACCAGACCGGTAAATACACCAAGGCGCCCTATCAGTCAGGCAACCCGCCGACCACCCGCATTGAAATGCCGCCAGGATCGGGCAAGTTCATCGAGCCGATTGATCTCGCCGTGATCGCCCAGCATGTGGGCGAACCCTCGCGCGCCAACTGCGGCACATGCCACTTCAACGGCGGCGGCGGCGACGGGGTGAAGCATGGCGACCTCGACAGCTCGCTGATCAATCCGCCCAAATCCGTCGACGTGCATATGGCCAAGGACGGCCTGAACTTCCAGTGCCAGACCTGTCACGCCACCGGCGGACATGAGGTGAGCGGCAGCCACTACAAGCTCGACGCCAAGCATGAAGGCGGCCAGTATGTGCGCGGCAGTCAACACAATATGGGCAGCGCCGCAAGCTGCCAGTCCTGCCACGGCGACACGCCGCACAAGGGCAGTCTGGCGCAGGATCTGAACATGCACACCCGCAACATCGCCTGCCAGACCTGCCACATCCCCGAATTCGCGCGCGGCGGCGTGCCGACCAAGATGGAGTGGGACTATTCCAAGGCCGGTCAGCGCGGCCCGGACGGCAAGCCGCTGGTCCTCAAGGATGAACATGGCCATCCCACTTATCTGGGCATCAAGGGCCAGTTCAAGCTGGGCGAAGACGTGGTGCCCGACTACACCTGGTTCAACGGCGCGGTGAAGTGGATGAATATTGGCGAGAACGCCGTGCCGAACAAGGACGGAGTGATCGCCATCAACGAGTATGGCGGCAGCCCGACCGATGGCAAGTCACGCATCTGGCCGGTGAAAACCATGAAAGGCACACAGCCTTACGACCCGGAACTGCACCGCCTGCTCGCCATCCACAACGCGGGCTTCGACGATGCGGCTTACTGGCACACCATGGACTGGCAAAAATCCATCGCCGCCGGCATGAAGGAGGCCGGTTTGCAATGGTCGGGCAAGTATGAATTCGTCAAGACCACCACCACCTGGCCAATCACCCATATGGTCGCGCCAAAAGACAAGGCGCTGAGCTGCGCGCAGTGCCACACCAACAACGGTCGGCTGGAGAAGATCGACGGCATCTACATCCCGGGACGCAGCAAGGATCACCAGACCTGGATCGAAACCATCGGCCTGGGCATCGCCGGTCTGAGTCTGGCCGGGGTCATGGTGCATGGCGGCATCCGCAGTGTCATGTGGCTGCGCCGCCGCAACAAACCCGGCAGCAAGAGCCACTGATCCGCCCCGCATCGCAGGCACTTCGAGGAATTCGTCATGTCACACAAAAAACACGTCATTCTGTTCAAGCGTTTCGAGCGCTTCTGGCACTGGAGCCAGGCCGGACTCATCATCCTGCTGATGCTCTCTGGCTTTCGCATCCACGGCCTGTATGACCTCGGCGTGCAGTTCCAGACCGCGCTGCGCGTCCATACGGTGGCGGCCTGGACACTGGTGGTGCTGTGGGTCTTCGCCATCTTCTGGCACTTCACCACGGGGGAATGGAAGCAGTACATCCCGACCTTCGACAAGATTTTTCTGGTTGCCCGGCATTACGCCTGGGGCATGTTCCGCGGTGAAGAACACCCCTATCAGCAAAGCGTTGCGCGCAAACACAATCCGCTGCAACGTCTGGCCTATCTGTGGGTCAAGCTGATGATCAACCCCATCATCTGGATCAGCGGCATCTGGCTGCTGTTCTTTGCCGACTGGGGCGCCTGGCCCGTCTGGCAGCAATGGGGCATCAGCCTGCAGACTGTGGCCTGGGCGCACACCATTGGCGCCTACATGATGCTGATCTTTTTCATCATCCACGTCTATCTCACCACCACCGGCCACACCCCGATGGCGCACATCAAGGCCATGATCCGCGGCTATGAGGACGAACCTGTGCACCACCATCCGCGCACCAAGGCGGCGCAGAAATCGGCAGAAAACGCCTGACTTCGGTTTCGGCGAAGCTCTGCGGCCGGACGCTGGCTATTCGCCCGCGCCCGGCCGCCTTCACACCAGAACGCGCTCGATTCCGCCGTTGTTCGCCGCCTTGACGTACTCGGTCATCCAGTCTTCACCGATGAGGTGACGCGCCATTTCGATGACGATGTAGTCGGCCTCGAGCAAGCCGTGCTGCAGATCGTTGCCATAGCGTGTGAGCCCCTGCAGGCAGGACGGGCAGGAGGTGAGGATTTTGATGTCGCCGGAGAAACCGTCGGCGCGCAGCGCCAGTTCGTTCTTGCGCAGCTCCTCTTCCTTGCGGAAACGCACTTGCGTGGCGATGTCCGGGCGCGAGATGCCGAAAGTGCCGCTCTCGCCACAGCAGCGCTCGCTCTTGCGCACGTCGTCGCCGAGCAGCGCCTTCACCGTCTTCATCGGCTCCTGCGTTTTCATCGGGCTGTGACAAGGGTCGTGATACAGATACTTGACCGCGCCAGAAGCTCCGCCCGGCGTGAGGCTGTAGCCCTTCTCCAGCAGGAATTCGTGGATGTCGATGATGCGGCAGCCCGGAAAGATTTTCTCGAATTCGTAGCCCTGCAACTGGTCGTAGCAGGTGCCGCAGCTCACCACCACGGTCTTGATGTCGAGATAGTTGAGGGTGTTGGCCACGCGGTGGAACAGCACCCGGTTGTCGGTGATGATTTTCTCGGCCTTGTCGAACTGGCCCGAGCCCCGCTGCGGATAGCCGCAGCACAGATAGCCCGGTGGCAGCACCGTCTGCACCCCGGCGTGCCACAGCATGGCCTGCGTCGCCAGCCCCACCTGGCTGAATAGCCGCTCCGACCCGCAACCGGGGAAATAGAACACCGCCTCGCTGTCCACCGAGGTGCCACGCGGGTTGCGGATGATGGGCACGAAGTCCTTGTCTTCGATGTCGAGCAGCGCGCGCGCGGTTTTTTTGGGCAGCCCGCCGGGCATGGGCTTGTTGATGAAGTGAATGACCTGCTCACGCATCGGCGGTTTGCCGACGGTGAGCGCCGGGTGCGCCGTCTGCGCCCTGGCCACCGGCTTGAGCAGACGCGTGGCCAGCCGCTGTGCCTTGAAGCCCACGCCCACCATGGCGCTGCGCACCAGCTTGATGGTCTGCGGCTTGGAGGCGTTGAGAAAGAACATGGCCGCCGCGTTGCCGGGCTTGAAACTCTTTTTGCCCATCTTGCGCAGCAGGTTGCGCATATTCATGGTCACATCGCCGAAGTCGATGTCCACCGGGCAGGGGGTCACGCATTTGTGACACACGGTGCAATGGTCGGCCACGTCCTCGAACTCTTCCCAGTGGCGGATGCTCACGCCGCGCCGGGTCTGCTCCTCGTAGAGAAACGCCTCGATCAGCAGCGAGGTGGCCAGAATTTTGTCGCGCGGCGAATACAGCAGATTGGCGCGCGGCACATGGGTGGCGCAGACGCTTTTGCACTTGCCGCAGCGCAGGCAGTCTTTTACCGACGCGCTGATGGCGCCGATGTCGCTTTGCTGCATGATGAGCGATTCAAAACCCATCAGGTTGAAGCTGGGCGTGTAGGCGTTGCGCAGATCGGCGGGATGCGCCGGATCGTCGAGCAATTTTCCTTTGTTGAAACGCCCCTCGGGATCGACCTCGCGCTTGTAAGCGCGGAACGCGCCAATCTCGTCGTCGGTGAGGAACTCCAGCTTGGTGATGCCGATGCCGTGCTCGCCCGAGATCACTCCACCCAGACTGCGCGCCAGGGCCATGATGCGGGCCACGGCGTCGTGCGCCTGCTGCAGCATGGCGTAGTCGTCGGAATTGACCGGGATGTTGGTATGCACATTGCCGTCGCCCGCATGCATATGCAGCGCCACCCAGGCGCGGCTCTTGAGCACGCGCTGGTGAATGGCATCAATCTCGCGGCGCAAGGGTTCGAACAAGCCGCCGGAGAACACCGCGGCCAAGGGTTTGCGCAACTCGGCCTTCCACGAGGCGCGCAGCGCGTGATCTTGCAGCAGATGGAACAAGGTGCGATCTTCGCTCCCCCCAGCCGGCAGCGCCAGCAGGGCAGGCGACAGGGCGCGCTGCGCATCGGTCAGCGCCACCAAAGGCATGTCGAGCTGATCGAGGTAGAACGACCAGCGCGCATGCACTGCGGCAAGCAGTTCCAGCGCCTGGGCGCGCTTGGCCTCCAGGTCTTCCCTGGACAGCGCAGGCTCGCCATCGGCCAGCTCTTCGTTGCGCGCCAAAGGCAGCGGGCCGCGCAACACGCGATCAATCTCGGCCACCAGCGCCAGCTTGTTCTTCAGCGACAGCTCGACATTGATGTGTTCGATCCCGTCGACGTACTCGCCCATGCGCGGCAGCGGAATGACCACGTCTTCATTGATCTTGAAGGCGTTGGTGTGACGGGCGATGGCCGCAGTGCGCTTGCGGTCGAGCCAGAATTTTTTGCGTGACTCGGCACTCACCGCGATGAAGCCTTCGCCCACGCGCGCATTGGCCATACGCACCACTTCGGAAGCGGCGCGGGCCACGGCGGCTTCATCCTCGCCAACGATATCGCCAAACAGCACCATTTTTGGCAGCGTGCCACGCGCGCTCTTGGTGGCATAGCCCACGGCTTTCAGGTAGCGGTCGTCCAGATGTTCCAGGCCCGCCAGAATGGCGCCGCCCGGCCGGTCATCGAGAAAGGTCTTGATCTCGACAATGCTGGGAATGGCCTCACGCGCCTGGCCGAAAAACTCCAGGCAAACGGTGCGCACATGCGGCGGCATGCGGTGCAAAATCCAGCGGGCGCTGGTGATGATGCCGTCGCAGCCTTCTTTCTGCACGCCAGGCAGACCGGCGAGGAATTTGTCGGTCACGTCCTTGCCCAACCCTTCCTTGCGGAACTGCGCGCCGGGAATTTCCAGCAGACGGGTGTCGAGCGGCGTTTTGCCATCGGCGGCGAGGGTGCGAATTTCAAACCGCGCCACGGCCACATCGTGAATCTTGCCCAGGTTGTGATCGAGCCGCTCCACTTCCACCCAGCGACCCTGCGGATCGACCATGCGCCAGGAGGCGAGATTGTCGATGGCCGTCCCCCACAGCACGGCCTTTTTGCCACCGGCGTTCATGGCCACGTTGCCGCCCACGCAGGAAGCATCGGCCGAGGTCGGATCGACCGCGAACACCAGACCGGCGGCCTCCGCCGCATCGGCCACGCGCTGCGTCACCACGCCGGCCGGGGTCTGGATGGTGGGCACGGGGTGGGACAAGCCGGGCAACTCCAGATACTCCACCGCGCCGATGCGGTCGAGCTTTTCGGTGTTGATCACCGCGCTCTTCCACACCAGCGGGATGGCGCCGCCGGTATAGCCGGTGCCGCCTCCGCGGGGGATGATGGTCAGACCGAGTTCGATACAGCCCTGCACCAGCCCGGCAATCTCGTCTTCGCTGTCGGGGCAGAGCACGACAAAGGGATATTCCACCCGCCAGTCTGTGGCGTCCGTGACGTGACTCACTCGCGCCATGCCGTCGAAGCGGATGGCGCCTTGCGCGCTGTGCCGCCCCAGCACCTTGCGGGTGCGCTGACGCAGCGCCGCAGCCTCGTCGAACCAGGCGGCGAAGGCGGCCACCGCAGCGCGGGCGCGTTCGAGCAATTGCCGCACCAGGGCGTCGCGCTGGGCTTGCGCGTGGTCGCTGTGCGCGCTGCTGTCGCGGCGGCGATCGATTTCGCGCAGGCGGTGCTCCAACGCACCAATCAGCGCGGCACGGCGTTTGCGGCTCTGCAGCAAATCGTCCTGAAGGAAAGGATTGCGCTGGACCACCCAGATGTCGCCCAGCACCTCGTACAACATGCGTGCCGAACGTCCGGTACGTCGCTCCTGCCGCAACTGGTTGAGCCAGCCCCAGGCCTCGCTGCCGAGCAAGCGCATCACCACCTCGCGGTCGGAAAACGAGGTGTAGTTGTAAGGAATTTCGCGCAGGCGTGGGGCGGTATCGACCAAATCATGGCCCAGCGCAGGGAGCAAATCAGGAGCGTGTGAAGCGGGGGCGTTCATCGGAACGGCGTCCGGCAGGGGGACGGGGCAGATAAAACGCCATTGTAGGGAGCCCGGTATTTCCGTATGACAAGCACGCCAGCCGCGCATTCGTGAGAAGAATCACGCAAATCCGAGCCGCATGCGGCAGTGCAACAAGTAAGGGTAATCCCGTGCTTTTAAGCTGCGCGCATGAATGAACTCAAACTTGCCGAGTTGATGAGCGCGCTCAGTCATGCGCTCGACATGACCGAGGGACAGCCCGAAGGCCACTGCGTGCGCTGTGCCTGGATCGGCATGTCAGTGGGACGAGCAATCGGCCTGCCCGACCCGCAGCAATGGGAGCTGTACTACACCCTGCTGCTCAAGGACCTGGGCTGCAGCAGCAATGCCGCGCGCATTTGCGAGCTCTACCTCACCGACGATCTGCAGTTCAAGCGCGACTTCAAGTTGCTCGACGGCAGCCTGCCGCACGTGTTGCGCTTCGTTCTTGACCACACCGGCCTGCGCAGCGGTCTGGCCGAGCGCTTTCAGGCCACGCTCAATATCTTTCGCAACGGCAAGGACATCGCGCAGGAACTCATCCAGACCCGCTGCCTGCGCGGTGCCAACATCGCGCGGCAACTGCGCTTTCCCGAAAATGTGGCACGCGGCATCCACGGCCTCGACGAACATTGGGACGGCAGCGGCAAGCCCGAGGGGCTGGCGGGTGAGCACATTCCGCTCTACGCCCGGCTGGCCCTGCTGTCGCAGGTGGTCGACGTGTTTTTCACCGCCAGCGGCCCGGCCGAGGCGCGCGACGAAGTGCGTCGGCGTCGCGGCGGCTGGTTCGACCCCGAACTGGCCGACGCCTTCCTCAACCTCTCCGAGCAGGACGCCTTCTGGCAAACGCTGCGCGATCCCGATCTCGGCACCCAGGTGCTCGCCCTGGAGCCCGCGCAATGTTGCGTACCGCTGGATGAAGACTACCTCGACGAAATCGCCGCCGCCTTCGGTCAGATCGTCGATGCCAAGAGCCCCTACACCGCCGGGCACAGCGCCCGTGTGGCGCTTTACGCCGACCACATCGCCACCCAGCTCGACGTTGCGCCCGAGCGCCGCCGCTGGCTATACCGCGGCGCCCTGCTGCACGACGTGGGCAAACTCGGTGTGAGCAATGCCGTGCTCGACAAGGCCGGCAAACTCGACGCGGCGGAGTGGGAGGCGGTGCAATTGCACGCCACCTACACCGAGCGCATTCTGGGGCGGATCAGCGCGTTTTCCGAGCTGGCCCGCGTGTCCGGCGCGCACCACGAGCGCCTCGACGGCACAGGCTATCCGCGCCAGCTCACTGCCGAGCACATCGCCCTGGAAACCCGCATCATCACCACGGCAGACATCTTCGACGCCATTTCGGCCGACCGCCCCTACCGCGGCGCCGTGCCTATCCCCGAGACGCTGCAGATCATGGCCAAGACCGTCGGCATCGCGCTCGATCCGCGCTGCTTCGATGCGCTCTGCCGTAGCGTGGAACAGCTCGATGCGCCACCGCCGCCTCTCGCCGCCTGAGCACAGGCAGCCGCTGCAAAATCAAGTTTTACAGTTCGTCGCCTGCTGCCAGCCCATCGTGGATCACTTCGACGCAGAGCGCCGCCGCACTGACGCGGCACCGAATTCAGCCTCTCAGCGACTCGCTCAACCGTTTGCCGGTGGCATGGCGACATAAATCTCCACCCGGCGATTGGCGGCGCGCCCTTCTGCCGTGGCGTTGCTCGCCACCGGGTTTTGCGGGCCGAGGCCCTGGGTGGAAATACGCTGCGCCGCCACCCCGCGCGAGACGAGGAAATTCTTCACCGTCAGCGCCCGGTTCTCGGACAGCGGATAGTTGATGGCATCGGTTCCGGTGCTGTCGGTGAAGCCGAAGACCTGCACGGATTCAGACGGATTCTGATTCAGCCCGGTCGCCAGGCTTTCCAGAATGGGGTACATGCGCGCATTGATCTGCGCGCTGCCCGTGGCAAAACCAGCATCGGCCGGCACATTCATTTTCAGCCGGTTGTCCTGCGTCTGCGTTACCTGCACGCCGGTTCCTGCGGAAGCCGCCTGCAAATCCTGCTTCTGCTTCTCCAGATGCTGGTTCCACAAATAGCCGCCCAGTGCGCCCACTGCCGCGCCCGCCACAGCCCCGGTCGCCGCGCTCTTGCCCTTGTTTCCACCGGCAGTCAGCAAGCCGACCAATGCACCGGCAGCAGCGCCAGCGCCCGCTCCCGTCGCCGTGGTCTTCTGGGATTCGTTCATGCTCGCACAACCGCCCAGGGACAGCGCAACCAGGCTGGCGGACAGGGCAATAGCGATCGATTTCGGGTACATCATGGCAATCTCCTTGTTGAAAAATGGGGGTCACATCCTGTCACGAGTTTAGGCGCATCCAGACCTGAAACAGGAACCGTGAGACCGAATTTGCAGTCTATTCTGCAAGCCATGACACTGCCGTCCAGAAGCATCATGAATCAGCTCGCCGTCCCTCCCGGCCGCACACGGCCCCCAGCCCAGCCCGGCATCCGCCGGACGCAGCCCCGGTTGCAGGCGCCGCACTGGACACTGGACTGGATTGATTTTTCGCAGATCCAGATCGATGCCGTGCATGACAACGATGATCTGTTCTACCTGCTGGCCAGCGCCTCATTCGTAGAGTCCGGCTCGGGCACCTACACCCGCAATCTGGTGGAACATTTCGACGCCCACCCGTCGATCGCGGACTGGCTGCAGCACCAATGGGAGCCCGAGGAACTGCAACATGGCCTCGCCCTCAAGACCTATGTGCAGACGGTCTGGCCCGCATTCGACTGGGAGGCTGCCTACGTCGCGTTCTTCGACGAATACTCCCGCCTGTGCACAGTCGAGGAGCTGGAGGAAGACCGGGCGCTGGAGCTCGTTGCCCGCTGCGTGGTGGAAACCGGCACCGCCACCTACTACCAGGCGCTGCGCGATTTCACCGCGGAGCCGGTGCTGGCGGACCTGGCCGAGCGCATCCGCATGGATGAAGTGCAGCATTACAAACACTTCTACCGCGATTTCAAGCAACTCAACGCCGCGCGCAATCTGCCCCGCACGCGCATTCTGGGTGCGCTCAAACGCCGCCTGCTTGAACTGCGCACCAGCGACTCGGACATCGCGCTGCGCCATGTCTGGGCCTTCCGGCATGCGCCTGGCGACGCCGATGAGGTGCCGTTCGAACAAGTGTGCCAGCGGCTCTACAACCGCATGGGCGCGCTGTTGCCGATGGAGCAGGCCGTGAAAATGCTGCTCAAGCCGCTGACCTTGCCGCATCGCATGGAGCACATCATCGAACGGCCGCTGGCGCGCATCGCCCGGCGCGTGATGTCGACCTGAACGTCGGCAGCCTTCTGCGCGTTGAACAACAAGTGGATAGCGCCGCCCGGCATACCCGACAGCGTTACTCAAGCAATGAAATTCCGCGCCTTCCTCCCTGCGGCACCTCGGCCTATATTGCTCTGGTCAAGACGGTGTCGGCCTCTGATTGTTCTGGGGTGAAGGCGCGGTCAGTTGGCCACAGGCTTTACAACAATCGAGGAGATGCAAATGCAAAAGTCCCTGCATATCGACCCGGACAAGTGCACGGGTTGCCTGCAATGCGAGATGGCGTGCTCGTATGAGAATTACGGAATTTTCAACACCGCCAAAAGCCGCATCAAGGTGTTCGACTTTCACGAAACCGGGCGCAAGGTGCCCTACACCTGCACCCAGTGCGACGAAGCCTGGTGCCTGCACGCCTGCCCGGTTGAAGCCATCAAGCTCGACGCCGCTACGGGCGCCAAGATCGTGCTTGAAGACGTGTGCGTGGGCTGCAAGGTCTGCACCATTGCCTGCCCGTTCGGCACGGTGAACTACGTCGCCGATAGCGGCAAGGTACAGAAGTGCGACCTCTGCGGCGGCGAACCCGCCTGCGCCGAGGCCTGCCCCACCGGCGCCATCACCTATGTGGACGCAAGCTGGACCGGGCTGTCGCGCATGCAGCAGTGGGCCGACAAGCTGGGCAACCAGAACGCGGCAGCCTGAATCTGCGCCATGCAACGCGCGCCATCCAGCGCGCCACACAACACAAGGAGACGATCATGACCTGGGCCGGAAAAATTCTGCGCGTGAATCTCACGCAAGGCACCATCAAGAGCGAGCCGCTGAACATGCAGTGGGCGCGCGAGTACATCGGCCAGCGCGGGCTGGCCACCAAGTATTTTGTCGAAGAGGTGGACGCCAAGGTCGATCCGCTCTCGCCCGACAACAAACTCATCTACGCCACCGGGCCGCTCACGGGCACCATGGTGTCCACCGGCGGGCGGTATTCAGTCATCACCAAGGGTGCGCTCACCGGGGCCATTGCCTGCTCCAACTCGGGCGGCTATTTCGGCGCCGAGCTGAAGATGGCCGGCTGGGACATGATCATCGTCGAAGGCAAATCGGCCAAGCCGGTCTATCTCTACATCGAGAACGACAAGGCCGAGCTGCGCGACGCCTCGCCGATCTGGGGCAAGACCGTGTGGGAAACCGAGCCCTGGATCAAGAACCATCACCAAGACCCGCTGATCCGCGTCAACTCCATTGGCCGCGCGGGGGAGAACGGCGTGATGTACGCCGCAGTCGTCAACGACCTGCACCGCGCCGCCGGGCGCAGCGGCGTGGGCACGGTGATGGGCAGCAAGAACCTCAAGGCCATCGCGGTGCGCGGCACCATAGGCGTGGGCAATGTGCGCGATCCCAAAGCCTTCTTCCAGGCAGTAAACGCAGGCAAGAAGGTGCTGCACGACAACGCCGTGACCGGCCAGGGCCTGCCGAAGTACGGCACGCAGGTGCTGATGAACGTGATCAATGAAATTGGCGCCATGCCCACGCGCAACCACCGCGATGTGCAGTTCGACGGCGCCAAAGACATTTCCGGCGAAGCCATGCACGAGCCACGCAAGAGCGACGGCAAACCCAATCTGGTCACCAACCAGGCCTGCTTTGGCTGCACCATCGCCTGCGGCCGCATCAGCAAGATCGACGAAAAACATTTCAGCGTGGAGAACAAGCCGCAGTACTGGGGCGCGTCGGGCGGGCTGGAATATGAAGCGGCCTGGGCGCTGGGCTCGGCCAATGGGGTGAACGATCTGGAGGCCCTCACCTACGCCAACTTCATCTGCAACGAAGACGGCATGGACCCCATCACCTTCGGCGCCACAGTGGGCGCGGTGATGGAGCTGTACGACATGGGCCTGCTGACCAAGGAGCAGCTCGGCGTGGACGCCCCCTTCGGCTCGGCCAAGGCGCTGACCTACTTCGCCGAAATCACCGCGCGGGGCGAAGGCTTCGGCAAGGAACTGGCGCTGGGCAGCAAACGTCTCACGGCCAAATACGGCCATCCTGAACTGAGCATGAGCGTGAAAGGCCAGGAGTTCCCCGCCTACGACTCGCGCGGCATCCAGGGCATGGGCCTGGCGTATGCCACCAGCAACCGCGGCGCCTGCCATCTGCGCGGCTACACCGTGGCTTCCGAAGTGCTGGGCATTCCGGTCAAGACCGATCCGCTGGTGGCGGACGGCAAGCCCGAACTGGTGAAGGCCTTTCAGGACGCTACCGCGGTGTTCGACTCGGCGGGCATCTGCATTTTCACCAGCTTCGCCTGGACGCTGGCTGACGTGCAGCCGCAGCTCGCGGCCGCCTGCCTCGAAGAATTCACCATGGATGAACTCAACACCATCGGCGAGCGCATCTGGAATATGGAGCGCGACTACAACAACCGCGCCGGCTTCACCGCCAAAGACGACACCCTGCCGCCGCGCCTGCTGAAAGAGCCGGCTAAAACCGGCCCGGCCAAAGGGCTGGTGAACAAGCTGCCGGAGATGCTGCCCAGGTACTACGAACTGCGCGGCTGGACGGCGGAAGGCACGCTCAAGCCGGAAACCCGGGTGCGACTGGGCCTTTGAACCGATGCACCGTTCCCGCGTGGCACAACGCTGCGACGCGGGAACAGGAGTTCCCATGAAACACCACGTCATCATCGGCAACGGCCCTGCGGGCGTCGTTGCGGCCGAAACCCTGCGCAAAAACAGTCCGGCAGAAGACCGCATCACTCTGATTGGTGATGAAGACTCGCCGCCCTATTCGCGCATGGCCATTCCCTACCTCTTGCATGGCGACATCACCGAGCGTGGCACCTGGCTGCGCAAGGACGCGCAGCACTGGAAGCATCTGGGCATCACCCTGCGCCACGACCGGGTGAAATCGCTCGACACCGCAGCCAAATCGCTCACACTCGCCTCCGGCGACACCCAACCCTTCGACACCCTGCTGATCGCCACCGGCTCCAGCCCGGCGCTGCCGCCCATACCCGGCATTCACGCCCAGCGCGTGCACACCTGCTGGACGCTGGATGACGCCCGCGCCATTGCGCAATTCGCCGTGCCGGGTGCGCGCGTCATCCAGTTGGGCGCGGGCTTCATCGGCTGCATCATCATGGAAAGCCTGGTGCGCCGCCGGGTGCAGCTCACCGTGGTGGAAATGGGCGACCGCATGGTGCCGCGCATGATGGGCGAGACGGCTGGCGGCATGATCCGCGACTGGGTGCAGGCCAAGGGCGTGGCGGTGCACACCGGCACGCGCATCGAGGCCATCGAATCCAACCCCTCTGATCTCGCCGCGCCGCTGGCCGTGCGCCTGTCCACGGGAGAGCGCCTCCCGGCCGATCTGGTGATTTCCGCCGCCGGAGTGAAACCCAATATCGGCTTTCTCGAACACTCGGGCGTGCACTGCCTGCAGGGCGTGCTCACGGACGAGCGCATGCAGACCAATGTGCCCGGCATTTACGCCGCGGGCGACTGCGCCGAGGCCTTCGACGCGCTGTATGGCAAGCCCATCGTCAGCGCCATTCAGCCCAATGCGGTCGATCAGGCTTACGTCGCGGCCATGAATATGGCGGGCAAGCACGCCAAGCTGCACGGCGTGACGCAGATCAACGTGCTTGACACCCTGGGCCTCATCTCCTGCAGCTTCGGCCAGTGGCAGGGCACGCCCGGCGGCCAGAGCGTGGAGCTGACCGACCGCGCGGCCGGCAAGCATCTCAGCCTGCAGTTCCTGGGAGATGTGATGGTGGGCAGCAACAGCATTGGCACCACGGCGCATATCGGCGTGCTGCGCGGCCTGGTGGAAGGGCGGGTGAAACTCGGCGGCTGGAAAGACAAACTGCTGGCCGACCCGACGCGGCTGATGGAGGCCTATCTCGCCAGCGCCCAGGCGCAGGACCGGCGCGGCGATACCGTGCAGCATTGAGCGCGTGAACCGATCTTCCGCCGCATGGACACTCCCGCATCCCCAGGCACAACAGCATGCGCAGCGCCGCAGGCGACAGTGCGCATCACCCTCAAGCTGATGGTCACGCTCACCGACTATCTGCCGCAGCCGCGCCAGGGCCACCAGATGGCGCTGGACATCGCCCCGGGCACCACCATCCAGGACGTGGTGGATCGGTTTCGCCTGCCGTGGAAACTGGTCCACCTTGTGCTGGTGGACGGCGTTTACATCAACCCCGACCAGCGTGACAGCCGCGTCCTCCTGGAGGGGGAGACTCTGGCGATCTGGCCGCCCGTGGCGGGAGGATGATGTTTGGCGATCAGGCTCCCGCCAGCGCCAGGCTGGACATGGCCATCACCCGCAGCGAATTCGTGCGCCAGCTCAAGACAGCGTTTCCTGCCCTGCAAGAGCCGGCGCCGGACGAATTTTCAGGCGAGGATCTTGGCTGTCAGTGGTCGATCCGGCTGCAGCCCACAGCCCCCACGCGGCTGGGCCTGATCGTGCTGGAACGCTGGCTGGCCGAGATTGCCGTGCAGGCGAAGACGCCGACGCAGCGGCAGCTCTGGTGGCAACGCTTCAGTGCCCATTTTCAGAAAGGTGGCGGGTAAGCCGCGCACTGGCCTGCGGATCAACGCCATCGGCGTGCCGCAGAACGCCGTCAAGTATTTGCGGCACCTCGAACACCGCACGGTTCGGGTGCGCCGCAACCCTGGCGCGAAACGCCGGAAGATCGGCCAGGAAGGTCGGCAGATCGGCCGCAATGGCACGGAAACTCGGCAGCACCAGGCCATAGCCGTTATCGCGCACCCAGTCGGTGTTGTAGCGCTCCTGCGGCATGGTCCAGGCATTGCGCGCGACGATGACCGGCAGGCCCAGATGCAGCGCCTCGCTCAACGAGCCGGGACCGGGTTTGCCGATGAAAAAATCGCCCAGCCGCATCACCTCGGCCACCTCGCTGGTGAAGCCCATCACATGGCGCGGCTCTGCGGCAGGCAAGGCGCGCAGCTTCGCGGCCAGTTTGGCATTGTGGCCACACATGAAAATGAGCTGCGTGTCGGGCAGGCGCTCGGCAATGGCCAACATGCTGCGCGAACCATGACCGCCGAACATCACCACGCCAACCGGGCGTTGCGGGTCGAAGCCCATCGCCTGCAGGCGCGCGGCGCGATCGAAGTCTTGCGGCGCGCGGTAAAAATCCGGGCGGATCATCATGCCGGAAGTGGCATGCACTTTTTCCGGCGCAAAGCCCGCGTCCAGCGCCTGCTGCACAGCGCGCGGCGAGCCGCAGATGAGATGCTGATCCTGCCCCTGCTCCATCCAGAAATGCGGCGGAAAATCGGCCAGATCGGTCAATAGCGTGACATAGGGCACGCCGGGCAGGGTGGCCGTCAGGCTGTCAAACAGCGCGCGATTGAAGTTGGGGATGAGCGACACCGCCAGATCGGGTTCGGTGCGCAACCAGTGCAACTTGAGAATCTTGAGCAGGGTGGGATGCAGCAGACGCAGCGCGCCCTGCAAAAGCTTGAGTTCGTGCCGCAAACCGAGGGTCAGGCCCCGGGCGAGGCGAGCGTTGTAATAGTCTTCGGGCGAAAAGGTGTATTTGCGCAGCGTGCCTTGCGGATCGAGCACATCGGTCAGGTTGACCAGGCGCACCTGCCAGGGCAGGCCGGATTGCGCAATGCTTTGCTGCAGCGCCAGGGCCGATGCCCGGTGGCCCCCGCCAGCGTTGAAATAAATCAAATCGACAGTTTTCATTGGCTGAATGTTGAACATGACAGTGCACGACACACCTGTGATGTGACGAAATTACCACGTCATGGTTTCATGGAACTTCGGGAATTATGTAAATTTCACGCGGCATGGATTGAGAAAATACACAAAATCATGTCCTATTCAGTCTGATGACGGTCAATATCCGTTGCTTACCCCCCACCAAACTGAACTTGGAGTTGTCATGAAATTCAAACTTGCCCTGATCGCCGCCGCCGTGCTTTCGCTTGCGGCCTGCCAAAAAGCCGAACAAGCCGCTAGCGGCGCGGCGAGCGCCGCCCAATCGGCCGCCAGCTCTGCCGTCGCTGCAGGTGCCAGCGCCGCGGGCGCAACCGCCAGCGCCGCACACGGTGCCGTTGCGGGTGCGGCGAGCGCGGCAGGTGGTGTGGTGGATCATGCGGCGAGCGCCGCGCAAGGTGCGGCAAGTGCCGCCGGCCACGCCGTGGGCGGCGCAGCCAGCGCGGCGGCGGGTGCTGCCAGCGCCGCGGTCCATTCGGGCGCCAATGCGGTGTCCGACGCTGCCGGCAAAGCGAAAAACGCTGCAGCGGGTGCCGTCGACACGCTGAAGGAAAAGGCCACGGATGCAGCCCATGGCGCGATGGACAAGGCCTCGCAAGCCGTCAAGCCCTGATCTGCGGCAGCAGAAAAACGGCGAACTTCGGTTCGCCGTTTTTTATTCGTCCGCCTCGGGGTTGTCGAGGCTGAAGACTTCGGCGTTGTCGTCGTAGGCGTACACCTCGGCGTAACGGCCCCAATCGATAGCGGTGTCGAGCACTCGGCGGGCTTCTTCCTCGCTGAGATGGTCTTCGAGTTCGGTGAGAAAGCGCGAGTCGGGCGCACGATGGTTGAAGCGCTCGTCGAGCACTGCGCGGATGCGCGCCACCAGCGGCACGCGCTCGGTCAGGTGACGGGCGAACAACTGCTTGCGCTCCTGCAGGCTGCCGTCGACAAAGGTTCGCCCGGCGGGCAGCAGCATGATGTCGCCATCTTCCACCTGGGCGAACCCAAGCAGTTCCACGCCTTCGATCAGCGGAAACAGGTCGTCCACCGAAAAATGCATGTCCTCGGCCAGATCGGGCAGGCCGATGCGGGTATTGGCATTGCTTTTCTCCAGCGCGTCCAGCTCTTCGAGCAAGCCAGCCAGCGCGTTGACCGAGAGCGATGGCAGTCGCAGGCCGATGCCCGGCGCCTGTTTGCGCACGGCATCGCGCCCGGTCGGGCGGGCGGTCATGGCGCCGTAGATGCCTTCGACCAGATCGCGGAACTGCTGCGATTCGCGCTCGCGCGGATGCGGCAGATCGATGTGCATTTCGCTGATCACCCGTCCAGGGTTGGAGCCGAGGATGACGATGCGGTCGGCCATCAGCACGGCTTCCTCGATGTTGTGCGACACCAGCAGGATGCCGCGCGTGGGAATCTTGCGCTCGGCCCACAGGTCGAGCAGATCGGTGCGCAGGGTTTCGGCGGTGAGCACGTCGAGTGCGGAGAACGGTTCGTCCATCAGCAGCACGTCGGGGTTGATCACCAGGGCGCGGGCGAAGCCCACGCGCTGGCGCATGCCGCCGGACAGCTCGCGCGGATAGGCCGACTCGAAACCGTCCAGCCCGATGAGGTCGATGGCCGCCAGCGCACGGGCGCGGCGCTCGGTCGGCGGCACCTTGAGCGCTTCCAGCCCGAGTTCCACGTTCTGCAGCACCGTCAGCCAGGGAAACAGCGCAAAGCTCTGGAACACCATGGCCAGCCCCGGCACCGGGCCGTCGATCGGCTCGCCGCGGTGCAGCGCGGTGCCGCTGGTGGCGGGCACCAGCCCGGCCAGGGTGCGCAACAGGGTGGACTTGCCCGAACCGGATCGCCCCAGCAGCACCAGAATTTCGCCATCGCGCAAATCGAGATCAACGCCGTCGAGAATGACCAGCTCCCCGCCCTCGGGCGTGCGGTACGCCTTGCGCACTCCGGCCAGATGGAAGATGGGCTGCGCCGCGCCCGCATCCTGTGCGCCGGGCGGTTCCTGAGAGGCAATGGCTTGCATGCGAATTCCTTGAGAAGCAACAATCAGTCGAGCCGCACGCGCGAGGCGGCAATTTTGTAGAGGCGGTGCCAGACCAGCCGGTTGATGGCAATCACATACAACGCCATCACACCCACGCCCAGGCCGACCTTCAGCGTCTGCCCCTGCTGGGTGGCCTCGGTGATGTAGGCGCCCAGGCCCGTGGCGACCAGGGTGTGACTGCCCCAGCTCACCACTTCGGCCACGATGCTGGCATTCCACGCGCCGCCGGATGCGGTGAGCGCCCCGGTGACAAAGCCCGGGAACACGGCGGGCAGGTAGAGCTTGCGCCACAACAGCCAGCCACGCAGGCCGAGGTTGCGTCCGGCCTCGCGCAGATCGCTGGGAATGGCGGAGGCCGCGCCAATGACCGAGAACAGGATGTACCACTGGCTGCCCAGAATCATCAGCGGCGCGGTGAACACATTGACATTCAGATGCCAGTGGACGATGGCCACGACCACCAGCGGGAACAGCAGATTGGCGGGGAAGGCGGCGAGAAACTGCGCCACCGGCTGCGCCACCGCCGCCCAGCGCGGACGCAGCCCGATCCAGACGCCCACCGGCACCCAGATCAGTGTGGAAATCGCCACCAGCACGAACACCTTGAACGCGGTGAACGCCCCGAGCAGCAGCACATGCCCCACCTCCGGCCAGCCGAAGTCGCGCGGCAACACCAGGAACAGCGCCACGATCAGGCCCAGGGTGAACAGCACCATGCAGGCGATGAACACCCGGTCGCCCCAGACGGAAGGTGCGCGTGGCGCCGATTTGTGCAAGGGCACAGACGGCAGCAGACGCACGCTGGCTTCCCACAGCACGGCGGGCAGCCGCGCCAGCCGCTGGGTGAGGCGGGTGCGGCGCAGGAAGTCGAGCACCACCGAGCGCGGCGCGTCCACGCTGACGGTGTTGTCCAGGCGGAACTTGTCGGCCCAGGCAACGATGGGGCGGAACAAGAGGAAGTCGTAGGACACAATGACCACGACCATGGCGAGAATCGCCCAGCCGATGGCCCCGAGATTTTTGGCACCGATGGCCGCGGCGATATACGAGCCAATGCCCGGCACCGAGACCTGCTGCCCGGCCACGGTGAGCGCCTCGGCAGCGACGACGAAGAACCAACCGCCCGACATGGACATCATCGCGTTCCACAGCAGGCCCGGCGCGGCATAGGGAAGTTCGAGCTTCCAGAACCGCTGCCAGGCGTTGAGCCGGTAGAGCGTGGCGGCCTCGCCCAGATCGCGCGGCACGGTCTTGAGCGATTGGTACAGGCTGAACGTCATGTTCCACACCTGCGAAGTCCATACCGCGAAAATCACCGCGAACTGCAGCCCCAGCATGCTGCCCGGAAACAGGGCGATGAAGCCGGTCACGGTGATCGACAAATAACCCAGGATGGGCACCGACTGCAGCACGTCGAGCAGCGGCACCATCACTTTTTCGGCATAGCGATTGTTGGCCGCGATCCAGGCGTAGATCAGGGTGAACACGGTGCTCGCGGCCAGCGCAGCCAGCATGCGCAGCACCGTGTAAAGCGCATATTCAGGCAGATAGCCCGGATCGAGCGAGAGCGTGAGGTGTTCGCCCAGATGGAACGGCACCGCCATCTGTCGGCTGGCATGGCCGATGATGAGCAACATGCCGAGGACCAGCGGCAGCGCGATGAGGTCGCGGCGGTTGGGCAGCGGCAGCGCCAGCGGACGGAAGTTGAGTGCCATGAAAACAGACGCGGTCGGGAATGGAAATTGCAAGAAAGACAGCCGCCAAGTCTACCGAGCCCGCCGTGAAATTTCGATCTTCTGCCCGTGACAGGCCGCACAGAGAAGTATCCGGGCGTTTCTCGCTCCGATCACAAAGGCCATGCACAATTGACGCATGCAAGCCAGAACCTACCTCCGCGCCTCGCTGTTCGCCGCGATTGTCGTCATCAGTCTCAAGCTCCTCGCCTGGAAAGTCACGGGCTCGGTGGGCTTTTTGTCCGACGCGATGGAATCCATCGTCAACGTCGCGGCGGCGGCATTCGCCCTGTTCATCGTGCGCATTGCCGAAGCGCCGCCAGACGCCGACCATCCCTTTGGTCATACAAAGGCGGAATATTTCTCCAGCGGGGTCGAAGGCCTGCTGATTGGCGTCGCCGCAGTGCTCATCCTGGTGGAAGCCGGGCAACGCCTTACCCAGCCCGAGCCCATCAGCGCCGTGCCGCTGGGTGCGGCCATTTCCGCGCTGGCGACCGCAATCAATCTGGGCGTGGCGCTGTGGATGCTGCGCGGTGCCAAGCGGCTGCGCTCCATCGTCATCGAAGCCGATGCCCGCCATCTGATGACCGATGTGTGGACGTCGGTCGGCGTGATCATCGGTGTGCTGCTGGTGCCTGTCACCGGCTGGCTCTGGCTCGACCCGGTCATCGGCATCATCGTGGCGCTGCACATCCTGCGCGAAGCGTTCTCGCTGGTGAAACGCTCGGTGGACGGCTTGATGGACAAGTCGATGACCGACGCCGACCTGGCCGCGCTACAGACCGTGCTCGACCGCTTTCGCTCGCAAGACATGCGCTTCGACCATGTCCGCACCCGCGTGGCCGGCACCCGGCGCTTTGTGTCCATGCACCTGCACATGCCCGGGCAGTGGTCGCTGCAGCGCGCGGCCAACTGCCGCTACGCCGTGGAAAAGGCCCTGATCGACGCCCACCCCGGCATGGCGGTCACCATTGAAATGCTCACTGCCGGTCAGGAAAGTCTGCAGGAGGAAAATGAGCAGTCGCACCACAGCCACGACACGGGCCATTGCCCACCCTGATTGCCACTTGGAGACCTCCATGCAACTCACCAGCCCTGCTTTTGCCGATGGCCAGCCCATCCCGCCGCAATACGCGTTCTGCAAGCCTGCCGTCGTTGGACATGTGGCGCTATCGCAAAACCTCAATCCGCCGCTGGCCTGGTCTGACGTGCCCGCAGGCACGCAAAGCCTGGTGCTGATCTGCCACGATCCGGACGTTCCCAGCCGCGCGGACGATGTCAACCTCGACGGCCACTCCGTGCCCGCAGACCTGCCGCGAGTGGACTTCTATCACTGGCTGTTGGTCGATATTCCCGCATCGCGCACGCAGATCGCCGAAAAAGAATTCAGCCATGAAGTGAGCGCGCGCGGCAAACCTGGACCGGCTTGTACCGAAGGCATGCGCCACGGCGTGAACGATTACACCGCCTGGTTCGCCGGGGATCAGGACATGGCCGGGCAATACTTCGGCTACGACGGCCCCTGCCCGCCGTGGAACGACACCCTGCTGCACCACTACATCTTCACCCTCTACGCGCTCGACGTGGCGCGCTGCCCGGTGGACGGCGCGTTCAGCGGTGCGCAACTGCGCGCCGCCATCGCCCCGCATGTGCTCGCACAAGCCCGCCTCACCGGCACCTACACCCTCAACCCCGCCCTGCGCTGAGTCATGCCCGACATCCCGCAAACTCCCACCCCTACGCCGCCGAAGAAAAAAAGCGGCTGGGGCGTCCAGCTCAGCGGCTTGCTGGGCATCCTCATCGGCATCGCGGTGCTGGTGGGCATTTTCAGCCTGTTGCGCGACCGGCTGGTGAACAGCCCGGTGGACGCGCCGCAACTGCAACTCGCCAATGACAGTCCGTGCATGAACGACGGCCTCAAGGCCCTGGCCGCCAGCGGCAAACCCATTACCTATGGCCAGCTCGGCACCCTGAAAACACAATGCGGGGAAGACGGTGAGTAAACCCCGCTGAACACCCCAGGCCGCTTCAGCCTGGGGTGTTCACGCTCTTGCAAACTGCACCTGCACCCTGAGCCCGCGGCCCGGCGTGTGTAGTGGCAAGTCGCTCAGTGTGATCTCGGCGTCGTGCTGGCGGGCAATTTCGCGCACGATGGCCAGGCCCAGGCCGCTGCCTTCGCTGCCGTTGTCGAGAATGCGATAGAACGGCTCGAACACCAGTGCGCGCTCGGCCTCGGGAATGCCGGGGCCGCTATCGTCCACCTGCAATTGCACCACGACTCTGGCACCCGGGCCGTCGGCCACGGCACTGCGCAAACGCAGGGTCACGCTGCCGCCGGGCGGGGTGTAGGTGATGGCGTTGTGCAGCAGGTTCTTGATCAGCTCGTGCAGCAGCAGGGCGTTGCCGCGCATGGGAAGTTTTGTGGGCGGGCTGTCGAACTCCAGGTCCAGGCCTTTGTCGAGAGCGAGCATGGCCAGCTCCTGCATGGCCTCGGCGGCGGGCTGGCGCAGATCAATCGTTTCAAATACCGCGCGGGCCGCACCGCCCTGATTTTCGGCGCGGGTCAAGGCAAGGAGCTGGTTGACTAGGCGGGTGGTGCGCTCCACGCTGCGACCGATCTGCCGCAGGCTGGCGCGCAGTTCCTCGGGATCGGTTTCGCGCTGCGCCAGTTCGGCCTGCATACGCAGACCGGCCAGCGGCGTCTTGATCTGGTGGGCCGCGTCGGCGATGAAGCGTTTCTGCGTCTGCAAAGACTGCTGCAGGCGGGCGAACAGACTGTTGATCGAATCGACCAGCGGCGCAATTTCTTCCGGCGCCTCCCGCTCGTCGATCGGGCTGATGTCGTCGGCGCGGCGGCGGCGGATGCGCGCCTGCAGTTCGTTGAGCGGCGCGATGCCCTGCCCCAGTCCGAACCAGACCAGCAGGATGAAGATGGGCACGACGACAAACTGCGGCAGGATGACGCCCTGCACAATGTCGCGCGCCAGCCGTGTGCGCGCATCCATGCTCTGCGCCACCTGCACCAGCACCGGCACCGCCCGAGGCGCCCCGGCCGCAACGGGAGGCCACGCCCAGGCGGCGGCCAGCCGCACGCTGTGGTCGCCCATCTCGCCATCGCGCCACGACACCGCCAACGGCCCCGAGGCGGCGTGGCTGGGCGGCAGCATCGCCGGTGACGGCAAACCCGCCGCCCCGGCCAGCAGCGCGCCGGACACGCTGCGCACCTGATAGCCCAGAATGCCACCGGCCGGCGGCTGCCGCAGGGTCTGCTGCCACAAGGCCGACTGCACAGCGTCCTGCGCGCCCTGCGTCTGCACCTGCGCGGCGAGCTGCCTCAAGGTGTGTTCCAGCGCGGCGTCGTAAGGCCGTGCGGCAATGGCCTGCGCCACGAGGTAGGTGATGCCGATGGACAGCGGCCACAGCAGCAACATCGGCGCGAGCATCCAGTCGAGAATTTCGCCGAACAGCGAGCGCGGATGGCGTCTGCCGCCCCGCGCAGGTTCGCCTGCAACGCCCGGTTGCGGCGGCAGATCAGACATCGGGCTTGACGGCCTCGCTGGTCGGCGTGGGGGCAGGAACAATTTTTTCCAGGCAGTAACCCAGGCCGCGCACCGTGGCGATGCGCACCGGTCCCACCTCGATCTTCTTGCGCAGCCGGTGCACATAGACCTCGATGGCGTTGGTGCTCACCTCTTCCCCCCAGACGCACAGATGCTCGACGAGCTGGTCTTTGCTCACCAAGCGGCCCGCGCGCTGTAACAGCACTTCGAGCAGGGTGAGTTCGCGCGCCGAGAGTTCCACCACATGGCCGTCGAGCGTGACCACGCGGCCGGTGATGTCGTAGTGCAAAGGGCCGTGCTGGATGATGGCGCTGGCCCCGCCCATGCCCCGGCGCGACAGCGCCCGAACCCGCGCCTCAAGCTCCTGCAGGGCGAAAGGTTTGGCCATGTAGTCGTCGGCGCCCAAATCGAGGCCGCGCACCTTGTCTTCCACACTGTCGGCGGCGGTGAGGATGAGCACCGGCACGGTGGTGCCGCGCGCGCGCAGTTTGCGCAGCACGTCAAAGCCCGACAGCCGCGGCAGCCCCAGATCGAGAATCAGCAGATCGAAGGAGTTGGATTGCAGCGCCGCATCGGCGCTGTTGCCATCGGCCACCTGATCGACGGCGTAGCCCAGCGCGCGCAGGGAACGCAGCAGCCCATCGGCCAGAACCCGGTCATCTTCGGCAATCAGAATCCGCATGCTTGTCTCCGCGATGAACCGACTGCGCTGCCGTTGCGCTTCGGCGTTTCTGGGGATTTTAGGCCGCAGCCGCCTCGCGCCGCTGCAGCGAAACCGGCAGCGCCCCGGCGAGCTGCATCTGCAGGGTGCGCGTGGGGAAGGCAAACGCGACGCCGTGCCGGGCCAGCACGCGCATCAGGCCGAGATTGATGGCTTGCTGGGTGTTCATATACGCGGTGTAGTCGGACGTGTTCATCCAGTACACCACCTCGAAGTTCAGGCTGGAATCGCCGAAATCCTTGAAATGCGCGCGGTCGAAGCGGGCGTCGGGCTGCTGATCGACGATGGCTTTGACCATGGCCGGGATCTGCTCCATGGTGTCTGCCGGGGTGTCATACGTCACGCCGAAGGCGAACAGGATGCGCCGCTCCTGCATGAATTTGTAGTTGCGCAGCCGCGCCTTGGTCAGATCGGTGTTGGAGAACACCACGATCTCCCCGCTGATGGAGCGGATGCGCGTGGTCTTCAGGCCGATGTTTTCCACCGTTCCGGAGAAGTTGTCCACCACGACGAAGTGCCCGATCTGAAAGGGTTTGTCGAGCACGATGGACAGGCTGGAGAACAGATCGCCCAGAATGTTCTGCAGCGCCAGGCCCACGGCAATGCCGCCCACGCCCAGACCGGCCAGCAGGGTGGTGACGTTGAAGCCGAGGTTATCGAGCAGCAACAGGAACACCAGCGACCACAGCACCAGCCGGGCGATGAAGCTCATCGCGGCCAGGCCGGTGGCGGTTTCGGGGTCGTGCGCGACGGCACGCTCGCGTGACACGCGAATCCAGAAGTCAAGAAAGCGCGAGACCCACAGGCCAATCTGCAAAAACAGGCCGACCGCCGCCAGCCCGATCAGCCACTTCGCAGTGGTGGCGGGTAACACCAGACTCTGCGTCGCCGGGTACAGACCGATAAGAGCGGCCAACGGCAACCGCGTACCTTGCAAGGCACTCACCAAGGCGTCATCCCAACGATTGCTGGTGCGCGCGGCAAACGCCGCCAGCCACGCGATCAGAATCGGCTTGAGAATGGACACCGCAACCACCACAAAAACGAGCCAGCCCAGTGCGATGAGCCCGTTTTGCAGGGAGTTGCCAAGGAACGTCAGGGAGAGCCATGCGGTCATTGCGCAGCCTTTCACAAGAGAAATAAGGGGATCAGGGGGTAAACGGCGGCATGTTCCGGGATGCCTCGCCAGTCGCGGTCGCCGCGTCATGCCACTGCATGCGACGACGGGGCAGATGCTGCGGCTGGGCGCGCTGCATGTAGGCAATCATGCCTTCGCGGATGCGGCAGCGCAGCTCCCAGGCGCGCGCCGAGTTGGCCGCGCTGACCAGAAAGCGCACCTGCACCGCAGTTTCGGTGGCGTCGGTCACATGCACCAGAGCCAGACGGCCGTCCCAGTCGGGGTCGGCTGCGCACAGTCGCTTGAGTTCATCGCGCAGACACTCCACCGGGGTGGCGTAGTCCACCCACAGAAACACCGTGCCCAGCAGACTGGCGCTGGTGCGCGTCCAGTTCTGGAACGGGTGTTCGATGAACCATTGCAGCGGCAGAATCAGGCGCCGGTCGTCCCATACACGGAAGACCACATAAGTGCCCGTGATCTCCTCCACCCGCCCCCACTCGCCCTCAACGATGAGCACATCGTTGATGCGGATCGGCTCGGTCATCGCGATCTGCAAACCCGCCAGCAGATTGCTCAGCACCGGGCGTGCGGCGAAACCCACCACCAGCCCGGCGATGCCCGCCGACGCCAGCAGGCTGGCGCCGATCTGCCGCACATCGGGAATGCTCATCAGCGCCACGGCCAGCCCGACGAGCAGAATCAGGAAGCTCAAGACGCGGGTGAGCACCCGGGCCCGAGTGAGCAGGCCACGCACGGCGAGATTGGCGTCGAGCAGGTTGGGATCGTCGGGCAGTTGCAGACCGCCGCGTCGCAGCACCACGAGATCGCCGCCCGCGCGGACCAGACGCATGGCCAGCCAGGTCAAGGCGGCGATCAGCAACAGGTGCAGCGGGTGGATCGTCCAGGACGCGCTGCCCAACGCCGGCTTGAGCAGCGCCGCATCGATGCGCAGCACCAGCAACAGCCACGCCAGCCGCAGCGGGTTGCGCAGGCGAAGGTACAGAAACTGCCCGTTGCCCTCGGGCCCGCTCGCCCTCAGCAGCAGGCGCGCCGCCAGCATGAACAGGGGCGCCGCCAGCAGCGTGAGCATGAGCGCCTGCGCCTGGGCCGGATGGGTCGGCACCCAGTGCCACAGCATCGTCCAGTTCACGTTCAGATCGCCTGCCATCATCGGCTCCGCCCGGCCGCTCACTGCGCCCGCAACTGCGCGAACAGTTCGAGCACGTGGCGGGTCCAGTGGGTGATGTCGTAACGGCTGATGAGCGCATCCATGCGCTGCATGCGCTCGCACTGTTCCTGGCGCGGCATGTCCAGCGCCCGGTCGATGGCGTCGTCCATCTGGCTGAGGCTGTAGGGGTTGACGAGCACGGCATCCTGCAGCTCCACGGCCGCGCCGGCGAACTCCGAGAGCACCAGCACGCCGCTCTCGTTCACATGCGCGGCGATGAATTCCTTGGCCACGAGGTTCAGGCCGTCGCGCAGCGGGGTGATCCAGCAGATGTCGGCGGCACGGTAATAGCTCAGCGTCTCCTCGAAAGGCATGGGCGTGGTCGAAAGCAGGATGGGCGTCCAGGTGAGCGATCCGTGATGGCCGTTGATGCGCCCGACGAGCTGCTCGATGTTCTGCTGCGCCCGCTTGTAGACCCGCATGCCGTCGGCCGCGGCCACCGCCGTCACCAGCAGCCGGACTCGGCCGTGCAACTCGGGACGGCGCACCAGCAGGCGCTCGAAGGCCAGCAGCATTTCGCGCGTGCCCTTGGCATAGTCCACCCGGCCGATCGACACGATGATGGTCTGCTCGGCCATTTCGCGGCGGATATGGGCCACCCGCGCCAGGTTGTCGGGCTTCTGCACCGTGCTGCGGATGAGGTCGGCGTGGGTGCCGATGGGAAAGGCGTCGATGCGCACCCGGCGCCCGCCCACGGTGACCGACACCGGCGTGACCGGCTCGGACAGCGCGGTGCCGGTGGCCTGCAGTTCCGGATAAACCTTGCGCTCGACCAACCCGTCGACCTTGCACAGCGACTGCACCAGCGCGGCAAAGTTGCGGGCGTAGCGCGGCACGTGAAAGCCCACCAGATCGCAATCGAGCAACGAGGCCAGGATTTCGTCGCGCCAAGGCAGGATGTTGAACACGTCGGGCGCGGGAAACGGCGTGTGGTGGAAAAAGGCGATCTTCACATCCGGGCGCATCTGCCGCACGAAACCCGGCACCAGCCACAGGTTGTAGTCGTGCACCCAGATCACCGCCCCCGGCGCGGCCTCGGCACAAGCCGCCTCGGCAAACAGGCGGTTGACCTCACGGAACACGGCCCACTGGCAGTTCTCCGTGGAGTAGAGGGAGGGAAAGCTGTTGAGCACGGGCCACAGCGCTTCTTTCGAGACGACGTGATAGAACTGGCTGATCTGCTCGGGCGTGAGGGGTAGCCGCACCACCTCGTAGCTGCCATAACTGTCGTTCACCGTGATGCGGCGCTCGAACTTCACCGGCTTGCCCGCGGGCGATTTTTTCCACGCCACCCAGCTCGCCCGGTCCACCTGGCCAATGAAACCCTTGAGCGCTGGCACGATGCCGTTGGGACTCTTGTTTTCCTTCAGGACGATCTGGCCGTCCTCGCTGTGTTCCTCATACGGTTGTCTGTGATAGACGATGACCAGAGATGAAGCCATTGAAATCCCCCTGTTGATGAAATCGCGTCAGCGCGTCGAGCACTCCGGCGGCACCCGGTTGCGCGCTGCGGTAAACGTTGTCGTGCGGTGTGATGGCATGCTCCAGCCCCGCTTCGCGGTTGCTCACGGCCACGCCGGTCAGCCCGGTCTGGAACATCGACAGATCGTTGAGCGTGTCACCAGCCACCAGGGTGCGGTGTTCGGGCAGGCCCAGCGCCGCCAGAGTGCGCAGCAGAGTCGCGCCCTTCTGCACCCCGCGCGGCAACACGTCGAAATACTGGTTATCCGACATCAGGGTGTCGAAACCCAGACGTCGCAGCTCGCTCGCCGCCACTTGCGCTGCCTCGGCACAGTCGTAGAAATAGGAACGCCTGCGCCCGCTGTAAAGCGGCTGAGGCTGCAACGTCGGATGCTGGCGGACGATGGCTTCGATCTGATACGGCGCGTCGCTGGGCCAGGCGGCGTCGAGCCAGTGGTCGAGCGCCGGAATGGAGGCGAAGTCGACGCCGGTCGCCACGCTGGTGCCGACATCGCCGATCACATGGTCGGGCTGCACCGGCAACTCACTCGCAAGTTGCCGCATGAAATCGAGCCCGCGTCCGCTCACAAAAATCAGCACAATCTCGCCGCGGCGCTGCGCGATCCAGTCATACAGCGCCGCCCGCTGCGCCGCGCTCCCTCCCAGAAACGTGCCGTCGAGATCGGTGGCCAGAATGGTCTGTGGCATCGCTCCGCCTTTCATTGCGCCTGCCGCGTCGTCGCGCGGGACAAAGAAGAACGCATGCCCTGCGCATCGCGCAGCGGCCGGTGCGCATGCACGCCAGAAGTCACGGGCAGGCCCAGGCCGTCGTCCTGACGCAGCGGCGCGTTCAACAAGTGTTCCAAGGCCACCGCCGCCGTCTGCCGCTGCCCCAGCACCTCGCGCACCGCAGCAGCCACATGAAGACACAAACCCAGCCTGCGCTCCAGGCTTTGCACCGACTGGCAGCTCACCGCGCCCTCGGCCAGCTCGTCGCCCTGCCCCGCCAGCTCGCCCCGCCCCAACCGCATGCCCAGCCGGGTGTTGCGTGACTGCGCCGATGACGCGGTGAGAAACAGATCACCCGCACCCGCGCTGGACAGCAGGGTTTCGGGCCGCCCGCCCAGCGCCAGTGTGAGGGCGCGCATGTCCTGCAGGCCGCGGGTGAGAATGGCGGCACGTGCGTTCTCGCCCAGATCGCCGCTCATGGCCATACCGCAGGCGATGGCAATCATGTTCTTCAACGCTCCGCCCACCTGCACGCCGATGGCGTCGTCCGTCACGTCGAGCTGCACCCCGCCGGCGGCAAAAGCCGCGCGCAGCCCGTCCGTCATGCGCTGCGCAAGGCGCTGCACGTCCACCGCGTTGCGCAAGCGCAGTGCGGGCAGGCCGACGGTCAACGCGGCAGGCTGCCCGCGCACCACTTCCTGCGCGAAGCTCGGCCCACCGATGGCGCCGATCAGCGCGTCGGATCGCAGCTCCTGCTGCAGCACCTGCGACATCAGCGCGCCGCTGTCGCGCTCGATGCCCTTGCAGGCAGCCAGCACCACGGCGCGCCGCTGCAGCAAGGGCGCGGCGGCCCGCGCCACCTCGCGCAGCGCGGCCGACGGCACCGCCATGAAAACGGCATCGGCACCGTCGAGCACCTCGGCCATCTGGCTGCTCGCCTGCAGCCCCGGGGCCAGTGCCAGATCCGGCAGATGCCGCGGATTGCGCGCCTGGGTGGCGATGGCGTGGGTGAGATCGGGGCGCCGCGCCCACAGGCGCACCTCAAGCCCGCCGCGCCGCAAGGCGCAGGCCAGGGCTGTACCCCACGCGCCGGCACCGAGAATTGCAACGGTAGAAGGCCGAATCGGCGTTCCGGCGATGAATGAAGAAGCAGAGTTCTGCATGGACTCTCCCAAGGTCGTGAACAAGCTCGCGCTTGTCCGATGGCAGGACGCCCAGCAAGGGTGGACGTGGCGACTGGGGGCCGCGCGTGCAGACGCGACCAAAGGACATTCAGCATGAATGCCGTGAAACTCGGGGCCATTTGAAGCCCGCACGCCGCCCATGTGCCGGGCAGCAAATCCGCTGGCCTGCGCAGGCCAGCTACCGCAAGTAGAACTCGCTACTTACGGCATGTTTTTTGGTGACTCGTTGATCCAAAAAGTTAATGGATAGATTGTAAAGCAAATTGACGATAATTTGAATTTCATTATCACTAAATTACTTGCAACTTTTGGGACGATTCGAGGTTGATCGCCGCAGCACCCGACGATCTGCCTAATCTGCTTGCGCGCACACGTCTCATGAGAAACACGCCGGGCCGCCCCAAGTGTTTCTCACCCCCTCGGGGGGCTGACGCGCAGCGGCAGGTCTGGGGGCGCTCTCAA
>JAFGXB010000015.1 GCA_016936875.1 Burkholderiaceae bacterium
GAAGACGCAGGCGCTGTCGTGCATGCAGTGCCATGCAGACGATGGCCGGCTGCAAAACATCGACGGCGTGTACATGCCGCACCGCCCCAAAGACCACAACAAGTGGCTCGAACGCATCGGTCTGGCCGCCGCCGCGCTGGCCCTGGCCGGAGTGCTGCTGCACGGCCTGATCCGCTTCGGCCTGTGGCTGCGCCGCCGTCATTGAAAGGAAACCCTCATGTCTGCCAATCGTGTTTACATGTTCACGCGGTTCGAGCGCTTCTGGCACTGGAGCCAGGCCGCGCTCATCATCACCATGCTGTTCACCGGTTTCGAGATTCACGGGTATGTGGGCGGATTCAATTTTCAGCACGCCCTGCTCATCCATGAATACGCCGCCTGGCTGCTGATGACCCTGTGGACTTTTGCCATCTTCTGGCACTTCACCACCGGCGCGTGGAAGAACTACATCCCCGATCTGCGCCCCAAAAGCCTGTGGACGGTGGCGCGCTATTACGCCTGGGGCCTGTTCGTCGGCGAGCATCACCCCTACCACAAGGAGCCGCAGCGCAAACACAACCCGCTGCAGCGGCTGGCCTATCTGTGGCTCAAGCTGATGATCAATCCGCTGATCTGGGCCAGCGGCCTGCTGCTGCTGTTTTTCAGCTACGACTGGCTGCGCCTGTCTCCTCTGGGCCTGCAGCTCGGCTGGGTGGCGCTGACCCACACCGCCGCCGCCTACATGATGCTGCTGTTCTTCATCCTGCACGTCTATCTGGCCACCACCGCACACCCGCCCACGGCCTACATCAAGGCCATGATCACCGGCTGGGAAGACGAGGAAGAACCAACGCCTGCGGCGGCCGCCGCTGCGCTGGCGGACAAGCATTGAGCCGCAGCGCTCGCACACCACTCGGGAACACATCATGGGCAACTTGAACCATCAACGCGAACTCCGCCAGAAACGCGCACGGCCAGCCGCCTTGCGCGCCGCGCTTCTGGGCTTGGGCCTTGGCATAGGCTTGTGTGGTGCCACGGCGCGGGCCGCAGAGCCCGCAGCCGCCTCGGCACCACCGGTCAACCTGCAAAGCGCCTCGGTCACCGACCTGCCCGGCTCGCCCTCGCGCGTGCGCCTCGACCAGAGCCTGGGCGTGCACGCCATCAAGCTGCGCGACGGCGCCGTGGTGCTCGACAATGCCGTGCTGCTCAAGGTGTATGTTGACGCCTACGGCAAACAGCCGGTGAACTACACCGGCATCCTCACCGCGAACACCGAGATGATCGACCCGCCCGCGCCGGTGCAGGCCACCGCGCGGGAGAAGCAGCAGATCGACGCCATGATCGCCTTCGCCAAGGCCCACCCCAAGCTGCTGATCCAGGTGGACGACATTGCCCTCGACGCCTATGTGCCCGGCGGCAAGTTCTACCCCATCGACAACCGTCTGTTCATTCACGGCGCGGGGTATTACTTCGACAACTCGCCCGACCACTACAGCTACGACCACCCCGAGGCGTTTCGCCACCTGCCATGCACCGATGCGGCGACGATGAAAACCATCGATCAGGCCATCGACAACTACGTTCACTTCCACATGAACATCGCCTGCACGGTGCTGGGCGCAGACGCCAAGACCCACGGGCTCTTGTTGCGCGTGGATGAAACTCAGCTCAAGGACGCGCTGGGCAATGTGCTGGTCGACCAGAAGGCCAGTTAGACCCTCTTGCGCGTTCTGCGCTCACGTCCTGTGCGTCTGGCGCGTCTGCCGTGGTGTCACGGCGGACGCGTTTTTTTTCAGGCCGAGCGGAAGTCCTTGAGGTATTTGCCCTCGAACCAGCGCTTGGCCCAGGTGAAGGCGCGCGAGGGCGGCAGCACGATGGTTTTGTTCGCGTCGCGGAACACCAGAATGCCCGAATCCACGGTATCGACAATGCACACCAGCTCCGCCTTCGGCACATGCACGGCGGGCTTGCCTTCCATCGCCAGCAGCAGGTTGTCCGCCGCGACCTTGGCCTGCAGGTCGGCCATGTGCGCCTGCTTGGGCAGCCAGTCCGGGCCGGGATAGCTGCCGGCATCTCCCGCCACGAACACCCGCTCGAAGCCGGGGACGGCGCAATGCGCGTCGGCCTGAATGAAGCCGCCGGGTGAGCGCGGCAGCTCGGACTGATGCGTCCACAGCGGCCCGGTCATGCCCGGCATGAACAGCACCAGATCAGCCTTGACCATGCCGCCTTCGGTTTCCACCCCTTCGGGCGATACGCGCAGCGGCTTGTGGCCCAGATGGGTGTCGATGCGGCGCTTGGCCATGTGCGACAGCAGCCCGGTGACGGCGCGTTCGCCCAGCCGCTGCCCCGGTGTTTCGGAGGCGTTGAAAAACACCAGCTCCACCCGGTCGCGCTTGCGCTGGCGGCGCAGCCAGGTGTCGATGCCGAACAGCAGTTCGAACATCGGCCCGCCCCGCGCCGCGGCCGGCTCCTGCGGATTGCCGCCGAAGCCGCAGGCGATGCGCCCGCTGTCCATCGCCAGCAGCCGTTCGCGGATTTTCTCGGCGGCGGCCACCCCCTCGCACAGCGCGATGGCGTGCTCGATGCCCGGCAACTTCTTGATGAAGCGCCCGCCCGTGGCGATGACCAGCCCGTCGTTCTCCACCGGCCCTGCGGTGGTCAGCACGGTGCGCCCGCCGTCCTGCAGGCCGGTGACCTCGGCGGCGATGAAGTCGATGCGGTGCTTGCGCAAGAACGGCGCCAGATCAATGACCAGATCGCTGCTCTTGCGTACCCCCGTGGGCACCCAGATCAGGCTGGGCAGATAGACAAACTCGGCCTTGGGCGCCACCAGGGTGATGCGCGCCTGCGGCGCCTTGGCGCGCAAAGTCCGCGCGGCAGTGAGCGCGGCGAACCCGGCGCCCAGCACAACAAAATGAGAGGACATGATGAACAGCTTTCAGAGAAAACGATTTGCAGCCAGCATAAATGCCGCTGTGCCGCAGGGCCTTGTGATTTGTCAGAGGGTGTGAACGCACCCGCTCGCACCCCGGGCGAAAGGCAACAGGTGGGGGAGGCGTTGTTTTTCTCCCTCCCCAGACGTGGGGAGGGCTGGGGAGGGGAGGCGCAGTTTCACACTTCAGCATGGCGAATCAATCAGCGCAGCCACGCGCCCAGCCGCTAAGCGCGTTTGCGGCGTTTGGGTTTGGGTGCGGGGGGGCGGAATTCGCGCATCAGGGACTCCATCGCCTCCTGCATTGCGGCTTGCAGATCGTCCTCGATGAACTGCTGCTGGGCAATCTTTTCCTCCTGCCGCAGCCAGGCCTTGAGCACCTTGTGGTTTTGCGCCCGTTGCAGCAGATCGTCGATGTTTGCGCGCTCCAGATCGAAGTCTTCCAGGGCCAGGGCGAAATCGGCGCGCAGGCGCTGCGGGGTCATCTTGCCGCGGCGCGGCATGGGATTGGCATCCGCCAGATCGTGTTCGATCTCGCGGATGCGGTCTTCGGTTTCGCGCAGTTGCTGGCGCAGGGCGGCGGCATACTCTTTGAACTGGGCCTCCGCCAGAACGGCAAGCTGGGCGCGGCTGATGAGCGCGGCTTCGAGCTGCAGGCTGAGCAGGGCATGGAGGTCCTGCGCGGCGTATGCCTTGTTGGCGCGCTGCAGCAGCGCCGTTTTGTGCGCCTTGCTGGCGGCGTCGGGCTCGCGGTCGGGGTGCAGGGCGCTGGCGAGCTGGCGGTACAGCGCGCGCAGCGCCTGCTCGGGCGCGGTGTGTAGCCGCGGAGCGCGGGCCGGGCGGTCGAGTTCTTGCCGGGCCGCCTCGGCGGCGGCCTGCTGAAAGGCGCGGAAGGCGGCCTCGGCTTCGGCCTCAGCTTTGGCCTCTGCATCGCTCCCATGCGGCGCGGCGTCTGCCTGCGGCGCGTCGGGGTCGAAGCCGAACAGATCGTCCATGGGCAACGCATCACGGGGAAGAACGCGGACTTGCGGCGTATGGCGTTGCAGCAGGGCGCGCACCTCCGGGTCGTTCTCGAAGCTGAGCATGTCGGTGGCCACGTCACGGATGTAGTCGCTCGCACGGCGGCGGTCGGTGGCGTTGAAGTCGGGCGCGGCACAGGCGGCGTCGAGCGTCTGCAACAAGCGTTTGCGCGCGGCATTCAGCGCGCGCGTGTGCGCGATCAGGCTGTGCTGACACTGCGACTGAAAGTCGGGGAGAAACGTCTCCCATTGCGCCAGCCGTTCACGCGCCTTGTCCAGCTTGCTCAGCAGCGTGTTGAAGGCGCGCTGGTTTTTGCTCAGCGTCTGCTCGCCCGCCTGCGGAACAAGACGCAAAGAATGGGATGGAGTGGTCATCGGTGAGGTCGTCGTCTGGATGTGGGCGGGGCATTCAAGCGTCAAAACATAACAAAGACGGCGGGAATACACTGCTTGCGTCCACACCTTTGAAGCCGATAGGCACCCCAAATGGCTTTGGCGCAACCGACACTCCATCTGACCGACTACCTGGCCTGGGAGAACGCGCAACCCGAGCGGCACGAGTTCTACCGCGGCGAGACATTCGCCATGGTGGGGGTGCGGCGGGTGCATGGCATGGTTTCGGGCAATGTGTTTGCTGCGTTGAAATCCGCCCTGCGCGGCGGCCCCTGCGAAGTGTTCACCGAGAGCCTGAAGGTGCAGGTGGCCGATGAGGCGGTGTTTTACCCGGACGTGTTCGTCACCGGCCATGCAGACGACCTGCGGACCGACATGGTGTTCCGCCATCCCACGCTGATCGTCGAGGTGTTGTCCGACAGTACGCAGGGATATGACCGCAGCCTGAAGTTTGCGATGTACCGGCGCATTGCCGAACTGCGCGAGTATGTGCTGATCGACCCTGACAGCCGCAGCGTGGAGGTGTTCCGGCGCAACGAGCGCGACCTGTTCGAGCTGCACGACCAGACCGGAACCGACACGCTGGACTTGTGCAGCGTGGATGCCCGCATTCCGATGACCGAGGTGTTCAACGGCCTGACGAGCTAGGAACCCGACGGGCTCCTGGCCTGCACCGATTCGGCCTCGGCGGCCTGGCCTGCAAGTGCCCGGCCTGGCGGGCCGAAGAGTTGCACCAGGCGGGCGCGCAGGCCGCGTGCGCGGGTGGCGTCGCGCAGCATGGCAGCCCATTCGTGGAAGGTGAGGGTGATGGGGTTGTAGCTGCGCACGGGATGGGTGATGCCGTAGACGCAGGGGTCGGACGGGTCTTCCGGGGTGAAGCTGCCGAACAGTTTGTCCCAGACGATGAACACCCCGGCGTAGTTGCGGTCAAGGTATTGCGGGTTGCGCGCGTGGTGCACGCGGTGGTGCGATGGCGTGTTGAACACGGCTTCCAGCCAACCCAGTTTGCCCACGGCCTCGGTATGCACGAAGAACTGGAAGGCGAGGTTGATGGCGACCACGGCGATGATGTGCGCCGGTGCGAAGCCGATGAAAGCCAGCGGCAGCCAGAACAGCCACATGCCGGAAATGGGGTAGGTGAGGCTTTGGCGAAACGCGGTGGAGAGATTGAGCCGCTCCGACGAATGGTGGGTGACGTGCGAGGCCCAGAGCCAGCGCACGCGGTGGCTGGTGCGGTGGAACCAGTAGTAGAAAAAGTCTTGCGCCACGACGAGCAAAACCACGCTCCACCAGGTGGCGGGAATGTTGAACAGGCGGTGCTGCCATAGCCACAGGAAGATGCCGAAGGTGAGCAGCCAGGCCAGCGTGTCGGACGCTTGATGCATGAGTGCCAGCGCGGCGTTGGATGCCGTGTCGGCCCAGGTGTAGTTGGCGCGGCCGATGCGCTTGAAGTGCCACGCCTCCCAGGCGATGAAGCCGAGGAAGACCGGGGCGAGGGCGAGGAGAATGAAGCTGTCCATCGAGCGTTCCGTTGGGTATTCGCGCCGTGTTGCGCTGTCAATCCAGGCCATTGTGCCCGCGCGGCATCCCTGGCCCAACCTCGCAAGCGAGGAGGCTGGGGGCGCTCTCATCCCGCCGCTGTGGCGGCCTGTCTGGAGATGCAAGCCTGCGCCATGGCAGCGAGACAGCGCTGCATGGCGGGCTGCATGCAGCAGCGCAAGAGCAGAGCGACCAGGGGGCGCGACAGTGCTGCGCGCGGCGTGAAGGTGTAGCGCCATTCCACGGTACAGCCCTGCGCGTGAGCGCTGAACGTCCAGCGCACTTCGCCCAGCCGCACCAGCCAGGAAAAGGGCGGGCGAAAGCCGCTCAAGGTGTAGGCGTGCAAGCCGGGACGGTCGAGTGCCGTGACGTGCTCGGTGAGCACCGAGCCGTCGCTATTGGCCACACGCCGATCGCAACCCACGGCCAGCGGCGACAGCAGGGTGATGGAGCGAATGGCGGGTATGAGCCCATAGCCGCGAAACAGCGGCGGGAAGCGCGCGGCGTCGGCGGCGAGATCGAACGCGGCTTCGGCGCTGCACGGCAGGTCGGCGCGGGCGGTGCAGGTGGGGTGCATGGCGGCAGTCTCGTGCGGGCGCGGCGCGGCGTCCATCGGGGCAAGCACGCGGTTGGGCCGGGCGCGAGCGGCGCGTGGCAGGGCGTTTAGCCCGCGGCGCGACACACGGCGGCGAGCTTGTTGCCGTCGGGGTCGCGCACGTAGGCGGCGTAGAAGTCGGGGCCGTAGTGCGGGCGCAGTCCGGGTGCGCCCTCGCTGCTGCCGCCGTGGGCCAGGGCTGCGGCGTGGAAGGCGTCGACCTGCGCGCGGCTGCTGGCGGCCAGGGCGACCATGCTGCCGTTGCCCACGGTGGCGGGTTGGCCGTTGAACGGCTTGCACAGCCACAGCGCCAGTTCCATGCGTCCTTCGTCGGCGTAGCGGCCCCAGCCGATTTCCTGCGCGGGATCGTCGTGCTCGGTGATGCAACGCGCGTGACCGAGCGCGGCCATCACCGGGTCGTAAAACGCTGCAGCACTTCGCAGGTCATTGGTGCCGAGCATGAGGTAGGTGAACATGGCGATGTCGTTCCGAATGCTGTCGCTACGCAAAAATCTTCCCCGGGTTGAGGATGCCTTTCGGGTCGAGCGCGTGTTTGATGGCGCGCATGAGGTCGAGCGCGTCGTCGCCGGCTTCTTCGCGGAGAAAACCCTGTTTGTGCAGGCCGATGCCGTGTTCGCCGCTGCAGGTGCCGCCAAGCGCCAGCGCCCGGCGCACGAGTTGGGCGTTGAGGTGTTCGGCCAGTTCGCGCTCTTCGGGTTTTGCGGGGTCGATGAGGTAGCCGATGTGGTAATTGCCGTCGCCCACATGGCCCACGACGAAGTAGGGCAGACCGGCGGCGTCGGCCTCGGTGATGGTGGCGTTGATGCTTTCGGCCAGACGCGAAATGGGCACGCAGGTGTCGGTGGTGACGCAGCGGCAGCCGGGTTTCATCTGCAGCGCGGAGAGGTAGGCGTGGTGCCGCGCTTTCCACAATTTGCTGCGCTCTTCCGGGGTGTCGGCCCAGGCGAAGTCGGAGCCGCCGTAGTCTGCGGCAATGGCCTGCACGCTTTGCGCCTGCTCGCGCACACCGGCGGGCGAGCCGTGGAATTCCATCAGCAGCAAGGGTTGCTCGGGCAGGCCGAGATGGTCGTGCGCGTTGACGGCGCGCACGGCGCCGGGGTCCATCAGTTCCACGCGGGCTATTGGGATGCCGGCCTGGATGATGGCGATGGTGCAGTCCACCGCCTGCGCCACGTCGGGGAAGGAGCACACCGCGGCGGCCACGGCTTCGGGCTGCGGGTAGAGGCGCAGGGTGACTTCGGTGATGATGCCCAGCGTGCCTTCGCTGCCCACCATCAGGCGGGTGAGGTCGTAGCCGGCGCTGCTCTTGCGTGCCTGGGTGCCGGTGCGCACGATGCGGCCGTCGGCCAGCACCACGGTGAGGGCCAGCACGTTTTCGCGCATGGTGCCGTAGCGCACGGCGTTGGTGCCCGAGGCGCGGGTGGCGGCCATGCCGCCGAGCGTGGCGTCGGCACCGGGGTCGATGGGGAAGAACAGGCCGGTGTGGCGCAGTTCGTCATTCAGTTGCAGGCGCGTGACGCCGGCCTGCACGGTGGCGAGCATGTCGGCGGCGGCAACGTCGAGCACCTGGTTCATGCGGGTGAGGTCGAGACTGATGCCGCCCTGCACCGCGAGCAACTGCCCTTCGAGCGAGGAGCCGGCGCCGAAGGCGATGACGGGCACGTCGTGCGCGGCGGCCAGCTTCACCGCGTCGGCCACGTCTTGCGTGCTCTGGCAGAACACCACGGCGGCGGGCGGCGGCACGTCGAAGGGCGATTCATCGCGCCCGTGCTGCTCGCGCACGGCGAGTGCGGTGGAGAGCTGCGCGCCAAAGCGGGCGGCCAGGGCGTCGAGCAAGGCGGGAGGCGTGGGGCGGGTGAGGAAACGCGGGGCGGCGGGGGCATTCATGGCAGGTCCTTGTTCATCAGTTGGTTGCGACACGCCGCAAGGATAGGCCGCCTGTCAGCCCTCTGCCCAGAGGGTGCGCATGGCGCCCTCGAATGCCTGCGCGCTTGAGGCGGCTTGCGGGTGCTGACCGTTGCGCAGCACCCAGCGACCGGCCACCAGAACCTCGCTCCAGGCGGGTGCGGGGCTGGAGAACAGCAGGGCGTCGAGCAGGTGGCTGGGGGGCATGCCGAGGGTGGCGGCGGTGTGCGGGCTGAGCACCAAGGCGTCGGCGCGGGAGCCGGGAGTCAATCCCCACAGGGCTTGCCCGGCGGCGCGGGCGCTGCCTGCCAGCACGCGCGACCACAGCCTGGCGGCGGTGGAGGGTTGACCGGCCTCGGGCGCGGCGGCGGTGTTGCGCTGGCGCTGGATGAGGCGCTGGCCGTAATCGAGCCAGCGCAGTTCTTCGCGCCAGTCGCGGTTGATCTGGCTGTCCGATCCCACGGTGATGGGAATGGCTTGCGCCAGAATGCCGGGCAGATCGGGCAGGCCGTCGCCCAGATTGGCTTCGGTGGTGGGGCACAGCACAATGCCCGCGCCACTGCGCGCGACGGCGGCGATTTCGTCGGGCACGGTGTGCGTGGCGTGCACGAGTTGCCAGCGCGGGTCGAGCCAGCCTTGCGCGGCCAGCCAGGCGATGGGGCGATGGCCGGTGGCGGCGAAGCAGTCGTCCACCTCGGCGGTCTGCTCCGCGACGTGGATGTGGATGGGGCCGTCGAAGCCTTCGGCCTGCCGCACCAGTCGCTCGATGGAGGCAGGCGCCGCGGCGCGCAGGGAGTGGATGGCGATGCCCGCGTTCAGCCCCGGCTGATGGCGCTCTTGGATGGCTTGCACCGCGTGCCACACGCTGTCGGCGCTGGTGGCGAAGCGGCGCTGGTCGGGGCGCAGCGCGGGCTGCTGAAACCCGGCGCGCTCGTACAGCACGGGCAGCAGGGTGAGGCCGATGCCCGTGTCGCGCGCGGCCTCGGCCAGTGCCCAACTGAACGCCAGCGGATCGGCGTAGGGCTGGCCATCGGGCGCGTGCTGCAGGTAGTGAAACTCGCACACCTGGGTGTAGCCGCCCTGCAGCAGTTCGAGATAGAGCTGCGTGGCGACGGCGCGCAGTTGCTCGGGGGTGATGCGCAGGGCCACGCGGTACATGCGGTCGCGCCACGACCAGAAGGTGTCGGCCGCGCGGGTGCGCTGTTCGGCCAGACCGGCGAATGCGCGCTGGAAGGCGTGGCTGTGCGCGTCCACCAGTCCGGGCAGCAAAGCGCCGTGGAGTGGTTCTGCGCCTGGCGGCGGTACGGGCACATGCGGCGTGATGTCGGCCCAGCAGCCATCGGCGCCGATGCGCAGCAGCACATCCGTTTGCCAACCCTGGGGCAGCCAGGCGCGGGGGGCCCACAGCAGATGTTCAGACGGTGTGGACATGGGGCCTCCAGGTCAGCATGACGTCGATCAGTTGTTCGAGCAGCGGCTGCACGCGCCGGGCGCGCACCGGGTCGATCTGGAACGGCGGCGTTTCCTGCATATAGGTGGAAAAACACATTTCCATTTGCACCGCATGAACGCCCTGCTCCGGACGGCCGTAGTGACGGGTGATGTAGCCGCCCTTGAAGCGGCCATCGACCACCTGGCTGAATGCCGTCTGCGCACTGAGCACGGCGGCCAGCGCGGTGCGCAGTGGCGCGGCGCAACTGCTGCCGCTGGCGGTGCCCAGATTGAGGTCGGGCAGCGTGCCGTCAAACAGCCACGGCAGGGTGGACTGGATGCTGTGACCGTCCCACAACAGGGCGTAGCCGTGCTGGGTGTGCAGGCGCTGCAACTCAGCGGCCAGCGCGGCGTGATACGGCTGCCAATACTGCGCAAGGCGCTGCTGCACCTCGGCGTCACCGGGCGTCTGCCCGGGCCGGTAAAGCGGCTGCCCGCTGAAGGCATGGGTGGGGCACAGCTCGGTATTGTTCACCCCGGGATACATGGGGGCGTTTTCCGGCGGGCGGTTGAGGTCGATGACGTAGCGCGAATAACGCGGCGCCAGCAGGCTGGCTCCGCGCTGGGCGGCAAAGGCGTAGAGCGTGTGGAGATGCCAGTCGGTATCGTCCACCGCCAGGGCCTGTTCGGTGTAGCGCGGCCTGAGCGCCGCCGGAATATCGGTGCCGATATGCGGCAGGCTGACCAGCAGGGGGCTGTCGCCGCGGTGCAGGGTGTAGGTGGGGTTGTCGTGCATGGTCAAACCTCCTTGCCGCCGATGAACACCCGGCAGTTGGGGTGCTGGCCCAGCCAGTAGCTGAGGGTGTTGGGATGGCCCAGGGGCCAGGCGACGAAGTCGGCGCGCTGCTGCGCCACCAGTTGTCCGCGGTCGTGCAGGCCGAGTGCGCGTGCGCCGTTCACGGTGAAGCCGCGCAGCGCTTCTTCGGGCGTGAGGCGAAACAGGGTGCAGGCCATATTGAGCATGAGCAGCGGGCTCAGTGTGGGGGACGAGCCGGGGTTGTGGTCTGTGGCCAGGGCCATGGGCACCCCGGCTTCGCGCAGTGCAGCTACGGGCGGCAGGCGGGTTTCGCGCAAAAAATAAAACGCGCCGGGCAGCAGCACCGCCACGCTGCCCGCGCGCCGCATGGCCGCAATGCCTTGCGCACTCAGGTACTCCAGATGGTCGCAGGACAGGGCCCCGTAGCTGGCCGCCAGTTCGGCGCCGCCCTGGTCGCTGAGTTGCTCGGCGTGCAGCTTCACCGGCAGGCCCAGGGCACGCGCGGCATCGAACACGCGGCGGGTCTGCGCCGGGGTGAAGGCGATGCGCTCGCAAAACGCATCCACCGCGTCCATCAGGCCCTCGGCCTGGAGCTGCGGCAGCCACGCGCAGACGGCGTCGATGTAGTCGTCGGCGCGGCCCTCGAATTCCGGCGGCAGGGTATGCGCCGACAGGCAGGTGGCGCGCACGGTGAGCGGCAGCTCCGCGCCGAGCTGGCGCGCCACGCGCAGGCAGCGGGCCTCATGCTCCAGGCTCAGGCCGTAGCCCGACTTGATCTCCACCGTGGTCACGCCGTTGCGCAGCAGCGTGAGAGCGCGGTTGTGGGCGTCGGCAAACAACTGCGCCGCGCTGGCGGCGCGGGTGGCGCGCACGGTGGCGCGAATGCCGCCCCCCGCGCGGGCGATGTCTTCGTAGCTTGCGCCCTGCAAGCGTTGCTCGAACTCGTCCGCCCGCTGGCCGCCATAGACCAGGTGCGTGTGGCAATCAACCAGGCCGGGTGTGACGAGTGCGCCGTGCAGATCGTGCTCGGCGGTGATGGGCGCGTCGGTCGGGATGTCGGCGGTAGGGCCCACCCAGTGCAGCGTCTGGCCGCGCACCAGCAGGGCGCCATCGTCGATCAGTCCCCAGCCTTGCTTGCCCGCCAGGGTGCAAAGCCGGGCGTTGCGGTAAAGGGTCAGCATGCGAAGTCCCCCGGTTGAGTTTGAACGGCCAGCCAGTAGCCGATGTCCGTGTGTTGCGCCGGTTCCGCTTGAAAGTGCAGGCTGTGCGGCGCCGCGTCAAACCACAGCAGGGCGAAGGCGGGCACCTCGGTCGCGGTGTGGCCTGCGCCTGAAACGGGCTCGATATGGCAACGTCCTGGCTGCGTGGCAAACAGCCCGCACGCGCCAGCGGGCGCCTGCCATGCCACGCCGTGCTCGGCCTTCTGCATGGCGCCGCTGGCGTGGCGCAGCATGAGGTTGAGGTCGCGGGTCGGGCCGCCCAGAAGCTGGCAGTGCACCTGCGCCTCTCCGGCAAAGCGCAACGCGGCGTCATGCGGCTGCTGGCGATACTCGCGGCCGTCAATGCGCAGCGCGACTCCCTCGCCGTCCAGCACGGCGAACCAGCGCTCCACGCCTGGGTAGGGCGAAAAAGCACCGTCGCGGCAGATTTCAGCAACGCTGATGCGGAACTGCCAGTCGTCTGGCCCTGGCCAGGCGAGCAGCTCCCGCGTCACCCCGCCGCCGTTGCGCCAGGGTTGCGCTTCCACAGCATCACAGACAAGCAGGCGATGTTTCACGGCTGAAAATGCCCTTCCAACAGATAGCGGCTGCCGGGGTGTACCAGACGCACCAGGGTGACGGGTGTGCCGCGGCTGACCGTCCAGCGCGTGATGATCAGGCAAGGCTCGGTCGGCTGGATTTTCAGATACCGCGCGTCCTGCCGCGAGGGAGTGGCGGCTTCAATGGTGTAAGAAGCCTCCCACATCGGCGCGACGTCGAGCAGGTATTGCGTCGGCGTGGTGTTGGAAAAATCCGCCTCCAGATAGCGGGGCGCGGCGGCCGGGTTCACCCAGCGGTCTTCGAGCTGCAGCGGCACGTCGTCTTCAAAATGCACCACGACGGAATGGAACGCCGCAGCCCCGGCCTTGAGCCCAAGACGCGGAGCCATCTTGGCAGCAACCGCCTCCTCCCGGCGCAGTTTGAGATCGAGCTGGTACTTGCGGCCAAGCGACTCGACGTGCTCGCGCATGTCACGGATAGACAGGGTGGACGAAATTTTGTGCAGTTGCGCCGCGAATGTTCCCACTCCCTGCACCCGTTCGATCAGCCCTTCGGCCTGCAACTCCCGCAGGGCACGGTTGACCGTCATGCGGCTGACGCCGAACTGCGCCACCAGCTCCGCCTCCGAGGGCATCAGCGCGCCCGGCTCCCACCGCCCTTCGGCCAGCCCCTGTTTGAGGTGCATTTTGACTTGGTTGTAGGGCGCTGTGGCCGTACTGGTTTTCATGAGAGAGCGCATGAATTCATCTTAGTTGCCCAAACATGACTAGACAAGTCGATCGCCATGGCAAAAAGAAAGGGTAAACACGGATAAAAACGACTTGTCCATGCTTGTCTAGACATCTAGAGTGCAGTGCATGCACAACCTCAAACCGAGCACGCCATGACAGACCTCTCCACTCCTCCGCAACACGCCACATCGCGCGTGGTTCGCGCGCCGCGCGGCACCCAGCTCAGCTGCAAGAACTGGCAGATCGAAGCCACCTACCGCATGATTCAGAACAACCTCGACCCGGACGTGGCCGAAAATCCGCAGGCCCTGGTGGTGTACGGCGGCATCGGCAAGGCGGCGCGCAATTGGGAGTGTTTCGACGCCATCCTGCGCGAACTGCGCAACCTCAAGGAAGACGAAACCCTGCTGGTGCAGTCGGGCAAGCCGGTGGGGGTGTTTCGCACCCATGCGGATGCACCACGCGTGCTCATTGCCAACTCCAATCTGGTGCCGAAATGGGCCACCTGGGAGCATTTCCACGAACTCGACCGCAAGGGCCTGATGATGTTCGGCCAGATGACGGCGGGCTCGTGGATCTATATCGCCAGCCAGGGCATCGTGCAGGGCACTTACGAAACGTTCGTCGAGGCCGGGCGGCAGCATTTCGGCGGAGACCTCGCCGGGCGCTGGATTCTCACCGCGGGCCTGGGCGGCATGGGCGGCGCGCAGCCTCTGGCGGCCACCTTCGCCGACGCCTCCTCGCTGAACATCGAGTGCCAGCAAAGCAGCATCGACTTCCGGCTGCGCTCCAAATATCTGGACGAGCAGGCGCACGACCTCGACGACGCCCTGGCCCGCATGGCGCGCTACGCCGCCGAAAAGAAGGCCGTGTCGGTCGGCTTGCTGGGCAACGCGGCGGAGATTTTGCCGGAGCTGGTCAAGCGCGCCAGGGCTGGCGGCATCAAGCCCGATCTGCTGACCGACCAGACCTCGGCGCACGATCTGATCAACGGCTACCTGCCGATCGGCTGGACGCTGGAGCGCTGGAAAACCGCGCAGGCCGATGCCAGCCAGCACCCCGCGCTGACCGCTGCCGCAGCCCGAAGCTGCGCCGTGCATGTGCAGGCCATGCTCGACTTTCAGGCCCTGGGCGTGCCCACGTTCGACTACGGCAACAACATTCGCCAGGTGGCGCTCGACCAGGGCGTGAAAAACGCCTTCTCCTTCCCCGGCTTCGTGCCCGCCTACATCCGCCCGCTGTTCTGCCGTGGCAAGGGGCCGTTCCGCTGGGTGGCGCTGTCGGGCGACCCGGAGGACATCTACCGGACCGACGCGAAGGTCAAGGAACTGCTGCCCGACAACAAGCACCTGCACCGCTGGCTCGACATGGCGCGCGAGCGCATCGCGTTCCAGGGCCTGCCGGCGCGCATCTGCTGGGTGGGCCTCGGCGACCGGCACCGGCTGGGGCTGGCGTTCAACGAGATGGTGGCGAACGGCGAGCTGAAGGCGCCGGTGGTGATCGGGCGGGACCATCTGGACTCGGGGTCGGTGGCGAGCCCGA
>JAFGXB010000135.1 GCA_016936875.1 Burkholderiaceae bacterium
CGTGCTGGTGACGTCGAGCCTGTACAACGCCAAAGCGGCGGATTTCGGCGCGGTGATGCGAGCCGTCTGATGCGCCCGGCGCGCCATCACGCGCGCAGCAGCATCGTCTCCAGCCGAGGCCATAGCCGGGGAAGCAAGGCGAGACCGACCACGGCTGCGGTCAAGTTGAACAGGGTGTGCACCATGGCCACCTGCCATGCCGGCGAAACCGGCAAGGTCATCACCTGCGCAATGACCGGCTGCAACACCGTGGCAAACAACAGAACGCCAAGCAGATTGAATGCGGAGTTGAACAATCCCAAACGGCGCGCCAGCGGCCCCAGGCTGGCGCTGGCCAGCAGCGCGGTGGATGTGGTGCCCAGATTGGCGCCCGCCACGATCCAAACCGCCACATCAGGCGCAAGGATGCCCTGAGACGTCGCCACCACGGCAAAGCCACTGACAACCGATGAAGACTGAACGAATGCGGTGAGCAAGGTGCCGAACAACAACGCCATCACCCGCGATTGCAGCAAGGGATGCCATGCCGCCACTTGCGGGCTGTGTGCCAGCGGCGCTAGCGATTGCGCCACCAGATCCAGGGCAAGAAAAATCAGGCCAAAATAAAAAATGGCCTTGCCATAGGGGCGCCATGGTTTCGGCCCCAACAGCGACCATAGCCCACCCAGCGTGACAAAGATCGGCCCCAATGCCTCGATCTTGAAAGCCACCAGCCAGGCTGTCACTGTCGTGCCGACATTGGCGCCGATCATGAGGCCCACGGCAGCGCGCGGACTCAGGGTGCGCTTGTGCGCGAGGCCCGTCACCATGGACGTGACGGCCGAAGACGACTGCACCACCGCGGTGGCCAGGCCGCCGACCAGCGCGGCGCGCCAGTCGCTGCGCGTCAGGCGTGCCAGCCCACGACGCAGACGCTCCCCGCCAAGACGGGTGACCTCTTCGGAAAACGCTTCCAGGCCATGCAGAAACAGAAAAATGGCGGAGAGAACGGAAAAAACCCAGAGCGATAGCGCGTTCATATTGCCTTGATGTTCTCACATGCGCTGCAGACCCATGCGCCGCAAAATCCATTTTTCGGCCTCGATGGCGGCAAACACCGCCAGGCTGAGCCCGACGATCATGGCCCACGATGACACGCCAAGCGCAGCGCTGGCCAGCAGCGACTGCATCGGCGGCGCATAGGTGAAGGCCAGTTGCAGCAGGATGAGCAGCACGCTCACCGCCAGCGCGACCGGATTGCCATGCAGCAAGGTGCGTTGCAATGCCGATGCCGTATAGGAGCGCACATGAAACAAATACGCCATTTCGCTGAAAGCCAGCATATTGACTGCGGCTGTGCGCGCAACCTCCAGGCTGTGGCCGCGCGCCCGCTCCCACTCGAAAATGCCAAAGGTGCAGGCGCCCATCAACAGACTGACGAAGAGGATGCGCAACAGCATGGCGCGCGTGATCAGCGGCTCGGCAGGCGGGCGCGGGGGCCGTTGCATGACGCCCGGCTCGGCAGGCTCGAACGCCAGCGCCAGCGACAGGGTGACGGCGGTGACCATATTGACCCACAGGATCTGACTGGCGGTAACCGGCAAGGCCAACCCGGCGAGCAAGGCGAACAAGATCACCCCGGCCTCGCCAATATTCGTCGGCAGAATGAACAGCAGCGACTTTTTGATGTTGTCGAAAACCGCGCGGCCTTCGCGCACGGCGCGCGCAATCGTGGCGAAGTTGTCGTCGGTGAGCACCAGATCGGCGGCCTCGCGCGCGGCGTCCGTGCCTTTTTGTCCCATCGCCACGCCGATATCGGCGGCCTTGAGCGCCGGGGCGTCATTCACGCCGTCGCCCGTCATGGCAACGAGTTCGCCGTCTGCCTGGAGCGCCAGCACCAGCCTGAGTTTGTGTTCGGGGCTGGCGCGGGCGATGACGTCCGTGCCACGCAAGGTGTGGCGCAGCGCGGCGTCGTCGAGCTGGTCGATCATCGTCCCGTCCAGCGGCTGCGCGGCATTCAGCCCGATCTGGGCACCAATTGCGGCAGCGGTCGCGGCGTGGTCGCCCGTGATCATTTTGACGCGAAGTCCGGCGCGCTGGCAGTCCGCCACGGCGGCAATGGCTTCGGGCCGCGGCGGATCGATCATGCCAACCAGGCCCAGCAGGGTGAAACGCGCGGAGAGGTCGGCAACCGTCAGTTGCGCGGTGTCGTCAGGTGCCGTGCAGCGCGCCAGCGCCAGCACGCGCTGCCCCAATTGCGCCGCCCCCGCGACGGCGGCCAGCCAGTTGGCCCGGTTCAGCGGCGCGCCATCCGCCTCGTGAGAGCACAAGGCCAGCACCTCCTCGGGCGCGCCTTTGAGCAAGACAAAAGCACCCTCCCCCTGCCCGCGATGCAGCGTGGCCATGTAGCGCAGTTCGGATTCAAACGGAATGGCATCCACGCGCGGGTATTGCGCGCGCTGGCGCTGGCCGTCAAGGCCGGCCTTGTAGGCCAGCGCCAGCAGCGCACCCTCGGTCGGATCGCCAACGAGTTGCCATTGCTTGTCGGCGTTTTGCTGCAACTGCGCGTCATTGCACAGCAGCGCGCAGGTGGCAAGCGCCTGCAGCGCGGCATGCTGCGCCGGGTCGATGGGCACACCATCGCGGGTGAAGCCGCCGCTGGGCGCATAGCCCGCGCCGGTCACGGTCAGGTCGCTGCCGGCGAGCATCACGCGCACAGCGGTCATTTCGTTGCGCGTCAGGGTGCCGGTCTTGTCTGTGCAGATCACGGTGACCGAGCCCAGTGTTTCCACCGCGGGCAAGCGGCGCACGACGGCGCGCTGCCGCGCCATGGCGCGCGTGCCAATGGCCAGGACGATGGTGACGATGGCTGGCAAACCCTCGGGAATCGCCGCAACCGTGAGCCCAACGACCGCAAGAAACACCTCGAACATGGGCATGTGGCGCACGCCAACGCCGAAGGCGAAGGTGAGCGCGCCAAGGATCAGGATGACCCAGGTGATCTGAAGGGAGAACTGGTTGAGACGCCGCGTGAGTGGGGTTTCCAGTGCGGAGGTGTCGCGCACCAGATCGCCGATATGGCCAATTTCCGTCGTGCTCCCGGTTTCAACCACCAGGCCGTGCGCCTGGCCGTAGCGCACCACGGTTCCCGCAAAGGCCATATTGCGGCGTTCTGCGACAGGCGTTGCAGCGGCAACTGCGCCAACGCCCTTTTCGTTGGCGACGGATTCGCCGGTCAGCGCAGACTCGTCGATGCGCAGGTTTTTCGCCTGCAGCAGCCGCACGTCAGCCGGAACCCGCGCGCCGGATTCCAGCAGCACCACGTCGCCGGGCACCAGCGCGGACGCATCCACTTCGCTGCGCTCCCCGTCTCGCAGCACGATCGCATGGCTGGCGAGCATGGCGCGCACGGCGTCGAGCGCCTTCTGCGCCTTGCCCTCCTGGATGAATCCGATCATGGCGTTGATCCACACCACGCCGAAGATGACGGCCGTGTCCACATGGTCGCGCAGCATGAAGGTGATCAAGCCTGCGGCCAGCAACACATAGATCAGCGGGTTGTGCAGTTGCAGCGCAAAGCGGAGAAGCGGGCCGCGCCGCGCGGGGGCAGGCAGGCTGTTGGGGCCGTGCGTGCGCAGGCGCTGCCGGGCTTCGCTTGCGCTCAGTCCGTGCTGCGCGTCGCTGCGCAGGGCATGTAGCGCGGCGCTGGCGTCTTCGGCATGCCAGGCGGTTCGGTCGGTGGGCATAAAGCGCTGTGAGCGGAAGGATGGATGAAGGAAAGAGTAGCAGCGCGTCATGCAGGTTTCCATGACGCGCAGCACACACCTCTGCATGCAACTTGTCACATCTTTTCACCGCGCGGCCGCGGCGTGCGCCGGACAATCAAGTTGCCACTTTGCACAAACAGACAAGGAGACAGGCATGCATCAGCTCAAGGGTTCAACGCAAGCGCGCATCGCGGCGCTGTGTGTGTGCGTGGGTGCGCTGTCCGGCGGGCAGGTGTTCGCCGCAATCGCGCCCGCGGGCAAGTTCACCGCCACGGCCAAGGTGTCCTCCATTGACGAAGCCGCAGCGCAAGGCGCGCAGATTTTCGCCAACGACACCTTTGGCTCCAAACAAACCTGGGTGCCGCCCAACGCATTCAGCAGCCACGCCATGACCTGCGCCGCCTGCCACACCGACGGCGGCAAGAGCGAGGGCACCACGCCCTCGGGCGCGCATCTGCCCAGCCTGATCGGCGCGGCGGCCAAGTATCCGAAATTCAAAGCCAAAAAGCACGCCGTCTACACCCTGGAACGACAGCTCGTGCACTGCGTGCGCGCGGGCATCATGGGCAAACCACCGGCCTACAACAGCCCGGAGATGATCGACCTCGTGGCCTATCTCACCCAGCTCTCCAAAGGCGCAACCATGGGCCAGCAGTTCAAATGAGCGCGTGCGGAGCCGGGCTGCGCCTGTCGGCTGGATGGACGAAACTTGCGGCCGCCGCCGCCCTGTTCGGCGCGGCGCTGCTCACGCCCGCGCAGGCGGCGTCTGCTTCCGACATGCGCAAGCTGGCCGAGTCGCAGGGATGCTTTTCCTGCCATGGCATCCATCACAAAAAGGTGGGGCCAGCGTACGCCGCAGTGGCGCAGCGTTACGCCCACAACCCCAATGCCGCCGCCATTCTGCAAGATGCCATCCTGAACGGGCATCAAGGCACATGGGGCGTCATTCCCATGCCGGCGTATGCGCCGGATGGATATCTCAATCCACGCCAGGCGCTCGATCTGGCGAAGTGGATTCTGAGTCTTCAGCCCAAACCCTGACGCCATTGCGCCAGGGGGAAGACTTATTTCTTCTTGTGCCGATCGGGCACTTGCGTGACGATTTCGGGCCGCACGGCCTGTGGCGAAATCGGCTTGGCGGGGGATTTGTCCGCCTTGGGCTTCTTGACTTCCTTGTTCGACCGCTGTTGACCTTTGGGCATGGTGAGACTCCTAGTGCCGGCTATTGTCCTGCAACGAGAATAAAAAAACCGCAGCCGAGGCTGCGGTTTTTTGTCTGCGCCCTTGCGGGATCAGATCGTGATCAAAGCGCGCGATTAAACCGCTGTCACGTTCGAGGCTTGCAGACCCTTGGGGCCTTGCTTGACTTCGAATTGGACGCGCTGGTTTTCAGCCAGGGTCTTGAAGCCGTTGCCTTGAATTTCGCTGAAATGCACGAACAGGTCGGCATCGCCGCCGTCTTGGGCGATGAAGCCAAAGCCCTTGCTTTCGTTAAACCATTTGACGGAGCCAGTTTGCATAGCCATTTTATTGAGTTCCTAAAAGTGAACTGCGCAGCAACATGCCAGCGCAGTGCAGAAACACGCCAGAAATCACTTGGGGAATTCAATCAGGCCACAAACCGCTGCAAAACAGACGGGATGGGTTTCGACGATCTTCTTCAAAACGACCTACTTTTGCGTTTACTACGCGAATGATTGTACAGGTTTCCTCGCTTGTGTGCGGCATGTCGTGCCACAGGGCAGGGGCGGCACGGGCATGACTTATGCTGCACAACTTGATACAGACGTGATGAGAAACACGTCGGGCCGCCTCAAGTTTCCTTGACATCCATGGACGGCGGGTGTCACCCGGACCTGGGGCGTTCTTTTCACACCAAGCACTTTCGCACTGATGACCGGCCTCGAACTGACTCTGCTTTACCTTGTTGCCGCCGTGATTGGCGTGGCCTTGTTTCGCGCCATGTCGATGCCGCCCATGCTTGGCTATCTGGCTGTGGGCGTGGTCATCGGCCCCAACACCCTGGCGCTGGCCGGAGACACGACCGGGCTGCAGCACCTGGCGGAATTCGGCGTGGTGTTCCTGATGTTTTCCATCGGATTGGAATTCAGCCTGGGCCAGCTCAAGGCCATACGTTCGCTGGTCTTCGGGCTCGGCGCTGCGCAGATGGCGTCTGCCATGGGCCTGGCCCTCGTCGGCAGTCTGGTGTTTGCCTTTGTGCTGCCGCAAATCTGGGGGCAGCCCATCAGCGCGGGCATCGCCATCGGCGGAGCGTTCGCCATGTCGTCCACCGCCATTGTGGTCAAGCTGCTGGCGGAGAAAATCGAACTCGATTCGGAGCATGGCCGTCACATCATCGGCGTGCTGTTGTTTCAGGATCTGGCGGTGGTGCCCCTGCTGATCCTGATTCCGGCGCTGGCCTCGCACAGCGCCGATCTGCCGCGCCTGCTGTTGTTTGCCGCCATCAAGGCGGTGCTGGTGCTGGCGGTCATTCTGCTGGCGGGCGGGCGGCTGCTGCAGCCCTGGTTGCGCATTGTGGTCAAGCGTAAATCGGACGAGCTGTTCATGCTCAATCTGTTGCTGCTCACGCTGGGACTGGCCTGGATCACGGAGCTGGCCGGGCTGTCGCTGGCGCTGGGTGCGTTCCTGGCCGGCATGCTGATTGCGGAGACGCCGTACAAGGCGCAGGTGGAGGCCGACATCCGTCCGTTCCGCGATGTGCTGCTAGGACTGTTTTTCATCACCATCGGCATGCTGCTCGACTGGCGACTGGTGCTGGCGCAATGGTGGATCGTGCTGTTGCTGGCGCTGTTGCCGCCGCTGTTCAAGGCGGCGCTGGTGTTCGGCATCGAACGTTTGCGCAAGACGCCGCCAGGGCTGAGCCTGCGGGTGGCGCTGTGGCTAGCGCCTGCTGGGGAGTTCGGCATCGTGCTGCTCAACATTGCATCGGGCAACAAGCTCATTCCTCCCGAAGTGCTCAACCCGGTACTGGCGGCCATGGTGATTTCCATGCTCTACACCCCGCTGCTCGGGCAGTACATCGACCGGATCGTGCTGAAAATTTCGTCGGCCGACTGGATGCTGGCTTCCTTGCAACTCACCAATATCGCGCGCAGCACCATCAAGGCGCAGAACCACGTCATCATCTGCGGCTTTGGTCGCTGCGGACAGAATCTGGCGCGCCTGCTCGACACCGAGCACATCGCGCACATTGCGCTCGATCTCGACCCCGACCGTGTGGCGCAGACCAAGGCAGCCGGGCAGAACGTGGTCTATGGCGACTCCACCCGGCTGGCCACGCTGCAGGCGGCAGGCTTGCAGCGCGCCAGCGCGGTGGTCATCACCTACGTCGAAACCCATTCGGCGCTGCGCATCCTGCATCTCATGCGCGAACATGCCCCGCATGTGCCGGTGGTGGTGCGCACCATGGACGACGGACCGCTGGAAGAACTACGCCAGGCCGGCGCGGCGGAAGTGGTGCCCGAAATTCTGGAAGGCTCGCTGATGCTGGCGTCGCACACCCTGGCGCTGGTGGGAGTGCCCTTGCCGCGTGTGCTCAAACGCGTGCGGCATGCGCGGGCGCAGCGCTACGGCCTGTTGCGCGACTGGTTTCACGGCAGCGATGACACCTCGCTGGAGGACGCCGATCAGCCACGGCTGCAGTCCGTCACCCTCACCGCCGAGGCGGCCGCAGTGGGCCAGATGCTGCGCGCCGTGAGCCGCGAAGGCGCGCGGGTGACGCAGGTGCGGCGCGGCGATGGACAGGTGCTCAAACCGGCGCCCACGCTGCAATTGCGGGAAGGCGATACCGTGGTGCTCTCCGGCCTGCCGGATGCGCTGGCCGTTGCCGAAGAGGCGCTGCTCCGCGGCTAAGCGCCGCCAGTCCGCATTGGTCTATGCTGTGCGCATTCCCAGCTTTTTGCATCCTCAGCCGTGTCCATTCAACCCGATGCCTTTGCTCCCAACCCGACGCGGCTGATCGATGCCGCGACGGCCTCGCCACAGGAAACCGTGGTGGAGCGCGCGCTGCGGCCCCAGCAACTCGACGACTATGTCGGTCAGGTGCGGGTGCGTGAGCAGCTCGACATTTTCATCGGCGCTGCGCGCAAGCGTGCTGAAGCCCTGGACCATGTGCTGTTGTTCGGCCCGCCCGGGCTGGGGAAGACCACGCTGGCGCATATCGTGGCGCGGGAAATGGGGGTGAACCTGCGCTCCACGTCCGGCCCGGTGCTCGAACGCGCGGGCGATCTGGCCGCGCTGCTGACCAATCTCGAACGCAACGACGTGCTGTTCATCGACGAAATCCACCGCCTGTCGCCCGTGGTCGAGGAGATTTTGTACCCGGCGCTGGAGGATTATCAGATCGACATTCTCATCGGCGAAGGGCCGGGCGCGCGCAGCGTGAAAATCGACCTGCAGCCCTTCACCCTGGTGGGCGCCACCACGCGCGCCGGCATGCTGACCAATCCGCTGCGCGACCGCTTTGGCATCGTTGCGCGGCTGGAGTTTTACACGGCGGAAGAGCTGACCCGCATCGTGCTGCGCTCAGCGGGCCTGCTCGGCGCGATCATCGACCCCGAAGGGGCCGCGGAAATCGCACGCCGCGCCCGCGGCACGCCGCGCATCGCCAACCGCCTGCTGCGTCGCGTGCGCGACTACGCCGAAATGAAAACGTCGGGACACATCACCGCGCCCGTGGCCGACGCCGCGCTGAAAATGCTCGATGTCGATCCGCTGGGCTTCGATGTGATGGACCGCAAACTGCTCGAAGCCGTGGTGCACCGTTTTGATGGCGGGCCGGTCGGGCTGGACAATCTGGCCGCCGCCATCGGCGAAGAGCGCGACACCATTGAAGATGTGATCGAGCCCTATCTCATCCAGCAAGGCTATCTGCAGCGCACCCCGCGCGGCCGCATTGCCACCGCGGCAACTTACGCGCATCTTGGGCTGGCTGCCCCGCAGCGGGCGGGCGGCGATCTGTTCGGAGCGTCGTTGCCCGGTCAGTAAGCCAGGTAGCCGTTCGGCGCGCTGGCATTGGTGCCTTCGAGGCCCGTGGCAATGGAGCGGCCATAGAAGAACGGTAGTCCTAGATCGACCAGGCCACCAATGGCCGCCGTGCCAGCCAGCGCAGGCAGCGCGGTGTTCTTGGTCTTGAACATGTCTTGCGCGTTGCCAATCACGATGCTCTGCACGGGGCCATCCGTCTGGTTTGCCAGTTGCAGGCTGGTCGACAGACTGAACGGTTGGGTCGGGCAGTAAAACCCCGAACTGCAGGTCGGCACGCTGCCGAGCGCCAGGTAGTAGCCGTTGGAACCACTGTCCACGAAGCCTAAACGTGACGCACCGTTGACCGTCATCTGCAGATTGCCTGAGACATTGAGCGGGTAGAGCCCACCCCCGCTCAATGTGTTGTTGCTGCGCGTGCCAATGCCGAAAATCAGCGCACCGCTCGTACTGGCCGCTCCGTTGGGCAGCGGTACGCCGGGCAGTGCGAGGATGCTGCCGTTGTTGTCGGTGGGAAACGCGACGATCGGGTTGGTACCTTGTTGCGCCGTGGTCACGGCGACACCCCCGCAGCTACTGCTATTACAGGCGAAATACACGCCGTTGTTCGGATTGGTCGCGCAGCCGCTTCCGCAGTCGTCTTTGAAGTTGCTGATTCCCAGAATGCCGTTGGCGATGCCGACGAAGCTGCTGGAAAAGTCGGTGCCGCCCTGGTTGGTGCAAGCGCTTGGAGCGGGGGGAAGGGCCGCATCGCTCATGAGTTGAATCGGGATGGCGGTCGCTGTCGCCATGCTGCCAATTTTCACCACGGCCTGCCGCATGCTGCCCCACATATAGCCGGACGCAAACTGAGCACAAGCGGCGAGGGTTCCCGTGCCACCGCCTGTGGAGATCGTAGGCAGTGTGCTCTGCATGGTGCTGTTCAAGGCACCGTAAAACAGCCGCAGACCCGCAGAACCCGTATCCACCAGCACATCGGGAATGGTTTGACAATTTGCGGTGCTGCCATCAGAGGTGCACACGGTGACCGTGACATAAGGTGAGTTCGCTGTCAGCGTGTTGGTATTGCTTGCCAACTGGCGAATGCTGACAGCCACGACATTGTTGCCCGATGCCGTAGGCAGCCCGGCAGTGCCACCCAGATTGGTGTTGTTGCCCGGACTGATCGCGCTGAGATCCGTGTTGTAAGTTGGAGTGTTCGGCGCTGTCGTGCCGGGAGCCGGGGTGACAGGGGCTGGCGTGTCACTGCCTGCACTGCCACCGCCGCCGCACGCGCCGAGCAGCAGTGCAGTGCTAAAGACTGCCGCGATGGCCAGGAGGCGAAGCGAAAAAGGGTGTTGCGGTGTTGTCATCATCGCTGCCTGCTGTCAGGTCAAAGCAGAAGTTTTGTTACGCAGGACAGTGCATTTGAAGCTGACTTGATGACAGCGCCGTGCAAATTCAAAACGCCCAATAGCCGTAAGGCGCGTTGGAATTGGTGCCTTCAAGTCCTGTAGCGATGGGGCGGCCATAGAAGAAGGGCAGGCCGAGATCGGCAAATTGGGCGACGGCAGCCGTGCCGCCCAGCGCAGGCAAGGCGGTGAACTGGGCGTCGAACATGCTTTGCGCATTGCCAATCACGATGGCTTGCGCCGAGGTGGCTCCTGCGAGCTGCGCGTGGATCACGACGGGATTGCTCGGGCAATACCAACTGGAGGCGGCGTTGGGCGTGCAGAGTGTGACACTGGGGTCGAGGTCGAGGAAGTAGCCGTTGGATCCGCTATCGATGAAGCCTCTGCCGGAAACGCCATCGATGGTGCCGCTGATATACGCATCCTGGTCGATCGGGAACACTTGCGCATTAGTAGGCAAGGCGTTGTTGGGCTGTGTGCCAATGCCGAAAACCAGTGTGCCCGTGGCAGCCACGGCGCCTCCGGGAAGGGGGACGGCTGGCAGGGTAAGGATGCTGCCATTGTTGTCAACTGGAAAGGCTGCAATGGGGTTCGTGCCCTGCTGCGAAAGCGCGGCGCTGGTTGCGGTGCAGGTGCTGTTGTCGCAGGCGAAATACATCGCGGGGCGCTGACTGGCGGGAGTGTCTGCGGTGCAGCCGACGCCGCAATCGTGGATGAAATTGCTGATGCCCAGAATACCGTTGGCAACCGGGGCAAATCGGGCCGCGAAATCGATGCCCTGTTTTGCGCAGGTGGAGGGCGCAGCGGGGAGCCCGGGATCGTTCAGGTATTGCACCGGGATGGCTGCCGCGGTGACCTCGCCGCCCAGCTTGACGGTGGCCATGTGCATGCTGCCCCAGGCGTAGCCCGAGGCGAACTGCGCACAGGCCGCCAGCGTGCCGCCGCCCGACGGAATGCCGGGCAGGTTGAGGGTGATCTTGTTCGCATACAGCCGCAGTCCTGCCGAGCCGGTGTCCACCATCACATCGGGAATGGTCTGGCAGTTGTTGCTGGCATCGCAGAGGGTCACGTTGACATACGGTGTGTTGGCGGTGATGGTGGCGGTATTGCTTTCCAGCTGGCGGATGCTGACCGGCACCACATTGCTCCCCGTTGCCGGATTGGCGAGCGAAATGGTTGGCGTGGCGGGCGGCGAGGCGCCTCCGCCACCGCAGCCGACGAGTTGCAGGCTGGCGAACAGGGCCAGGGCCAGCAGCCAAAAACGGCTGCGGAAAAAAAGCGTGACGTTGCGCATGGCCGCAATGCGCTCAGGGCTGAAGCTGGGAGGGATCAAACCCTGTGGGAACGAGCGTGGGGACCCAGGCGACACCGAGGAAGCCGCGCATGCGTCCGGCGCTGTGCACGACGATGTCGCTGCCCTTGACCATGGACAGATTGAGTTGCTGCGTCTGCGCGTTGGCGGCGGCGATATACGGTGCAAAGTAGCTGCCGAGAAGCTGATGCAGATCGGGCTTGAACGGGCCCTTCCAGGTGATGGCAAATACCGTGCCACTGGCGTTGGCATATTCGGTCACGGTCACGCCCTGGGGTGTTTGCACGGTTTGCGCATTCACCGCGGCACTGCCTGCCGCGGTGCCAACAGCCGCCTGCGCCGAAAACCGCTGCACCTGCGCAACGGGCTTGCCGTCTTGCGCAGCATCCGATAGCGGCCGACCCAGGCCGGCGTGCGCCGAGGTGGCGTGGCTCAATGCCAGCACCAAACCGAACGAGGGCAGAAACAAGGCGTTGCGGAATGCGGTCATGACAGGGGATTGAACGGACTGAACGGGAGGGAATTGTCTGCAGTTTAGCGAGTCGGCGCAGCCGACCTGCGTCAAACTAACGGGAAAATGCGGCGGAATGTGCATTACTCCACGCCCTCGTTCAGGCTGCTGTCGAGATGTGCGGTATCGCCCCATCCCACCAGGGTGATCTGGCCCTGGGCGTAAAGCAGCCTGTTGAGTGCGGCATTACGCAGCTCGAAACTGCGCGGCGCTTGCAGCTCCTGCCCCGTGGCGGCGCGGTAAAACGCGTCGAGCACCCCGCCATGCACCGCCACCACGATGAGTTGGCCGGGGTGGCGTGCGGCGATCTGTCGCAGGGCGTCTTGGGCGCGCGTGGCGAAATCCAGCAAGGTTTCCCCACCGGGGGCGGCAAACGTTGGATCGCGGTGACGCCAGCGGGCGCAGAGTTCGGGGTGCAATGGCTCCAGCGCGGCAAAGCTATGGCCTTCAAATTGGCCGAAGCAGCGTTCGCGCAACGCGGGGTCTTGCACCACGGCGAGGCCATGCGGCGCAGCGATGGCTTGGGCGGTTTGCCAGGCACGCTGCAGATCGCTGGCGTAGACCGCGGCGATGGCTTCGTCAGCCAGGGCCTGGGCAGCGAGTTGCGCCTGCTGCAGCCCGCGCGCGTTGAGCGCAATATCGGTATGGCCCTGAATGCGCGAGGCGGCGTTCCAGTCGGTTTCGCCGTGGCGGATGGCGATGATGCGGGTCGGCTCGGGCGGGCTGTCTGTCATGGTGCGCGCATTGTGCCGCAGCCGCACTCTCTCAAGGAAACGCAGGGCCGCCGCAAGTTTCCTTGACCCTCACGGGGCGGGTCGGCGAGCCGACCCTGGGGGCACTTAGGAGCCTACTGGAAGCTGTAGGCCACCCGCACCTGGACGTAGTCTTGGCCGGGGTTGGGGCGTTTGATGTCGGCGTTGGAATAGTGGGTGAAGCGGGCACCGAGCGTCCACGGCGAGCCGGCAAAGCGGTGCAGCACGCCGATGGAGTCGCCAAATTGATAGGCGGTCGAGATTTGCTTGCCGCCGAGATAGGTGCCCGAGAACACATTGGCGCCGATGCCGAATTCCAGGGCGGTTTGCGGCGCGAACCACCAGCGCGCAAACGGCGTGAGGCCCACGTGGGTCAGGCTGCGGTGCGCGGAACCCGAGGGCGCCGCGACCTGGCCGACCGAGGCTTCCAGCACCACATCGAGCTTGCTGTGCGCGAGCGCATGTGTCCAGACCGGGCTGGTCTGGACGGCGAGTGTGGTGTTGTTGTAGCCGCCGCGCCCGTCGCCCCACAGGGCGGAGAGTTCGGTGGCTTGCGCCTGCGCGAGGCTGGCTGCGGCCAGCACGGCGACGGCGAGCACGGGGCGCAGGAATCGTGTGGATTGTTTTGGCTGGGGTTTGGCGGCTTGAGCGGTGCGGCTCTTGATGAAGCAGTTGCAATGCATATGGACCTCTCTTGGGGACTTGTTGAGTGTGCGATCAATGCGCACCCGCGGCGGCGTCACTGCCTGCGGTGCTTTTGGCGGGTTTGATGAACCAGACCAGCACGATCATGGCGACAAACAGCCAAGCGCTGAGGCGGAACATGTCATCCACCGCCAGGGTGTACGCCTGCTGATCGATCAGCCGGTTGATCACGCCCAGCGCCTGCTCATAGCTGAAGCCCTGCGCCTGCATGCCATGAATCACCGGGCTGGCCACCGGGCTGCCTGCATAGATATGGCTGACCAGTTGCTCGTGATGCAGGTCGGCGCGTTCGGTCCACCAGGTGGTGTAGATCGAGGTGCCGAACGAGCCCGCGGTGATGCGTGCGAAGTTGGACAGCCCAGAGGCCGCAGCAATGCGGTGCGCAGGCAGGCCGCCGAGAATGATGCCGAGCAAGGGGATGAAAAAGGTTGCCGTAGCCACGCCCTGGATGACCGTGGGGATGGAATATTCCCAATAGCTGTCGCCCGTGGTGAACTGGGAGCGCATGTAAAACACCACGGCGAACACCAGGAAGGAAAACGTGGTGACCCAGCGGGTGTCCACCAGGCTGAGATAGCGCCCGAGGATGGGCGAGAGAATGAGCGCGAACAGCCCCACCCACGCCAGCACCTCACCCGCGTCGGTGGCGGTGTAGCCGATGAACTCCTGCAGCCACAGCGGCAGCAGCACCAGGCTGCCGAAAAACATGCCATAGGCCAGGGCCAGCAGAATGGTGCCGATGGTGAAGGTCGGGATCTTGAACAGGGTGAGGTCGACCACGGGATGCTCGTCGTAAATCTCCCAGATCAGGAACAGCACGAAGCCCACCACGGCGGCCGCGGCCAGCGCGATGATGACCGGGGACGAGAACCAGTCGAGTTCCTGCCCCTTGTCGAGCATGATCTGCAGCGAACCGACCCAGATCACCAGCAGGCCCAGCCCGGTCCAGTCGATGGGCAGTTTGCGGATGGGCGTTTCGCGCCGCAGGTAGATCGACGCCGTGACTGCCGCGGCCAACAGGCCGACCGGCACGTTGATATAGAAAATCCACGGCCAGGAGATGTTGTCGGTAATCCAGCCACCGAGCAGCGGGCCCATGATGGGCGCGATCAGCGTGGTCATCGACCACATGGCGATGGCCATGCCGGCCCGCTTGGTCGGGTAGCTCGACAGCAACAGGGTTTGAGACAGCGGAATCATCGGCCCGGCACTTGCGCCCTGCAGCACCCGGAACAGGATGAGGATTTCGATGCTCGGCGCCTGTCCGCATAAAAACGAGAACAGCGTGAACAGCAGAATGCTGGCGAGAAACACCTTCACCGCGCCGAAGCGCTGGGTGAGAAAGCCGGTGAGCGGCACGGCGATGGCATTGGCCACGCCGAACGAGGTGATGACCCAGGTGCCCTGCGAGGAACTCACCCCCAGATCGCCGGCAATGGCCGGGATGGAGACGTTGGCAATGGACGTGTCGAGCACGTTCATGAAAGTGGCCAGCGACAGGGCGATGGTGCCCAGCACCAGCGTGGTGCCAGTCAGCGGCGTCATGTGCGAGGCGGTTTTTGGCGCGGCCGCCTCTAGCGGCACGGCACCGGCTGCGCTCTCTTCAATTTCTTGTGTGGTGGCCATGCCAGCCTCCTCAGCGCTTGCCGCCCGCGTTGGCCGTGATGATGGCGTTCACCAGCGCGTCGGCCTTGTTCCAGTCGGCGGCGTACACGTCGGTACGCGCAGCTGGCTTGGTGGGCGGCATATCGGTGACCAGCGGGCCCTTGTGGTTGCTGATGTCGATGGTCACTTCGGTGGACATGCCCACGCGCAGCGGATGGCTGGCGAGTTGCTTGGCGTCGAGCGCCACGCGCACCGGCAGCCGCTGCACCACCTTGATCCAGTTGCCCGTGGCGTTTTGTGCGGGCAGCAGCGAGAAGGCCGCGCCCGTACCGGCCGACAATCCCACGACGTGGCCGGTGTAGGTGAAGCTGCCGCCGTAAGTGTCTGCGGTCACCGAGGCCTTTTGGCCGATGCGCACGTCGCGCAACTGGGTTTCCTTCAGGTTGGCATCGATCCACACATCATGCAGCGGCACCACCCACATCAGCGGTGCGCCGGGCCCCACGCGCTGGCCGAGCTGCACGGTGCGCCGCGCCACCACGCCGCTGACTGGCGCGGGAATCATGGTGCGCTCGTAAGCCAGATACGCCTCGCGCACCTTGGCCGCAGCCAGCTTGACGGACGGGTTGTTGGCAATGACTGTGCCCGCCGTGAGCGCCTCGCCGCTGGCGAGCTGTTCCTGCGCGGCTTTCACTCCGGCCTGCACCGTGGTCAGCGCCGCCTTGGCCGCCTGCACGGCAATTTGCGACTGGCGCAGTTCTTCCGCGCCCACCGCGCCGGTGCCTGCCAGTTCCTGGCGGCGGCGCAGTGCGTCTTCGGCCTTGGCCAGATTGGCCTGCGCCACGCTCACATCGGTTTGCCGCACCGCGACCTGCGCAGCCAGCGTGCCGTTGTTGGCGAAGCTCACCCGCACCTGGCGCACCGCCTGCGCCAGCATGGCCTCGGCTTGTTGCAGGGCGACGTGGGTGTCGGCGCCGTCGAGCTGCACCAGCGGCTGCCCGGCCTTCACCAGTTGGGTGTCGTCGGCGTCGATGGCGATCACCGTACCGCCGACCTGCGGTGTGACCTGCACCAGATTGCCCTGCACATAGGCATCATCGGTGTAGGCGTAGCGCAGCGATTCCCAGTAGTGGTAGCCGCCGTAGGCGACCCCGGCGATGACGAAGAAGGCGATGGCGCTGAGCATCAGCCGCCGCCGCTTGGCCGCTTTGCCGTTGCCGTTGCCGTTGCCGTTGCCGTTGCCGTTGCCGTTGCCGTTACCATTCTCGGCGGGCTTGGCCGCGCTGTCTGTTTTGTTGTTGTCTGTGGTGCTCATGGATGCACTCCGTTGGGGTTCGGGTTGTTTTTGGATGGAGAGGTCATTGCGCGGTGGCTGGCAGCTCGGGCGCGGTGTAGCCGCCGCCCAGCGCGCGGATCAGCGCGACGTCGTCGGCCAGGGCCTGCGCCTTGAGGTCGACACCGGCCTGCTGCAGCTTGAACACGCTGGACTGCACGGTCAGCACCGTGAGGTAGTTGGACAGCCCGGCCTTGTAGCGTTGGTCCACCAGCCGCATGGCGTCCTGTGCGGCGGCCAGCGCCTGCTGTTGCTGCGCGATCTGCTGGTCGATGGACTGGCGCGCCGCGATGGCGTCGGCCACCTCGTGCACGGCGTCCACCAGTGTGGCGTTGTACTGGGCGATGGCCGCATCGGCCTGCGCCGCCTTGCCGCGAAGCTGGGCGCGCAGCGCGCCGCCTTCGAAGATCGGCAGCGTCAGCGCGGGGCCCACGCCCAGGGTCTGGCCGTTGCCGGTCAGCCATTGGCTGAAGCCCAGCGCGCTGAACCCGGCAAACGCCGTGAGGTTGATGTCAGGGTAGAACGCGGCGCGTGCGGCTTTCACACCGTGCAGCGCGGCCTGCACCTGCCAGCGCGCGGCCACGATGTCGGCGCGGCGGCCGATGAGCGCGGCGGGCAGGGTGTCGGGCAGGGTCATCGTCGGCAGGACGGCGAGCTGCGGACGCAGCGCGGCCGTGGCCTGCGGGCCCTGGCCCATGAGTGCGGCGAGCAGGTTGCGCGCCTGCGTGAGCTGCACGGCGGTCTGGTCGAGCAGCAGGCGAATCTGTGGCACTTCGGTCAGCGCCTGCTTTTCCTGCACGGTGGTTTCCAGACCGGCCTTCACCCGGTCACGCACCAGCTTCAACATCTTTTCGCGCTGCGCCAGGGTCTGCTGCAGCACGCTCTCGGTGGACACCAGGCGGGCGAGGTTGATGTAGGCGCTGGCGACGTTGGCCGACAGCAGCACGCGCGCGGCCTGCTCCTGTGCAGCGGCGGCGTGCGCCTGGCCGATGGCGGCCTGCAGGGTCTGGCGGTTCTTGCCGAAAAAGTCCAGTTCCCAACTGCCTTGCAGCAGGGCGGAGTTGTCGTTGTACCAATTGCCGCCGTAGGGGCCGTAGATGGAGGCATTGCTGAATTGCTGGCGGGTGGAACTCACCGCCGCGCCCAGCTGGGGTTTGAGTGCGCTGTCGGCGCCCTGCACTTGCGCGCGAGCCTGGGCCAGACGCGCTTGCGCGACCTGCAGATTGGGGTTGTCGGCCAGGGCGGTGGCGATCAGGCGGTCGAGTTCGGGGTCGTGAAACGCCGTCCACCAGTCGGCCTTGGGAAAGGCGGACTGTGCGGGCTGCAGGCCAAGCTGCTGCGGCTGCGTGAGATGGGCCGTGGGCGCTATGCCCTCGGTGCTGGCGCAGCCCGCCAGCAAGACCGCCGCCAGCAGGGGCAAGGCCAGCGCGGCGCGGCGCACGCCGTCTGCGCAAATCAAAGTGGGTTTGTGCATGATGAGAACAGGTCAGGAATCGGTTTTGTCGCTGTTGGTGTCTAGAGTGCGCTCCTGCACCACGAGATCGGGGCCGGGGGCGGCCTGGTTGGCCTCGGCCAGCGCCTCGCCGTTGTCGATGAAGCGCTGCAGCAGGGTGATCATCTGGGCGAATTCCTTGGGGCTGAAGCCGCGCAGATGGTCATTGAGCACGGCGGCGAGCACATGCGGAATCTGCGCCGCCACCTCGGTGCCGCGCGGAGTGAGCGCCAGATTCACCACGCGACGGTCGCTGCAACTGCGCTCGCGCACCAACAGGCCCTTGGCTTCGAGGCGGTCGAGCATGCGGGTCATCGCGCCGGCATCTGTCTGCATTTCGCGGGCACAGGTGGCGACGGTGTCGCAGCCCTGGTGCACATGCAGCAACGGATGCCACTGCGTGCCGGTGAGATCGAGCGCCTGCATCTGGTGTTCCAGATTGCGCACCAGCACGGACAGGCCACGCTTCATCAGAAAACCGATGGACTGGTCTTTGCAGTATTCCGTGCCGTCGTAAAAGCGCGGCGCGGGCGTGTCTGGCGGGGAGGTCGGAGAATTCATGCCGTGCAGTTTATTGCTTAGGCAAATACTGCCTCCATCACAATTGGATACCCAAGTTGAACGCAGGGTTTTGGCTGGCGCCTGTCGTGCTTTGCCAATGCACGCCGCAGCGTGCGGTCTTACCATCGAAGGCCACTCTGCCACTGCCCCATTGGCCCCTTATGGATCGCGCTCCGGATTTCGCGGCTTCACTTCAGCAGACGTACAGCGTGTTGCGTGCGGCGTTTGACGCGGCCCCCTTCCCCGACTGGGTGTTGCGGCGCGATCGCCTGCGGCGGCTGCAGGCGCTGCTGCGCACCCATGCGGCCGAATTTGCCGAAGCGATCGACGCCGACTTCGGCGGTCGCCCGCCGCCGGAAACCGGGCTGCTGGAAATCGTCCCCAGCCTGGAAGGCCTTGCCGATGCGCTGCGCCACGGCAAGCGGTGGATGCGCCCGCGCCCGGTCCCCGTGTCGCGCTGGTTCCTGCCCGCGCGGGCGCATGTGCTGCCGCAGCCGCTGGGCGTGGTGGGCATCATCGCGCCGTGGAACTATCCGCTGGTACTGGCCGCAGCCCCCCTGGCGACAGCGCTGGCTGCGGGCAACCGAGCGATGGTCAAGCTGTCCGAATACACCCCGACCTTCAGCGCGGTGTTCGCGCAGCGCGCAGCGCAGACGTTCGCGCCCGATGAAGTCGCCGTGGTGCAGGGCGACGCCGAGGTTGGCGCGGCCTTCAGTGCGCTGCCGTTCGACCACCTGCTGTTCACCGGCTCCACCGGAGTGGGCAAGCGTGTGATGGCGGCCGCCGCGGCCAACCTCACCCCCGTCACGCTGGAACTGGGCGGCAAGTCGCCGGCGGTCATCACCCCCGGCTACGACCTACGGCATGCCGCGCAGCGCATTGTGTTCGGCAAGCTGGTCAACGCCGGTCAGACCTGCATCGCTCCCGACTATGTGCTGCTGCCGCGCGGGCAGGAGCCGGCCTTCGCTGCCGCTTGCCGCACCGCCGCGCAGCAGCTCTACCCGCAAGGTCTGCGCAGCCCCGACTACACCAGCATCATCGACCACCGCCAATACAGCCGCCTGCTCGGACTGCTGGGCGAAGCGCGGGCGGGTGGCGCGCGGGTCCAGGCGCTGTTCGACGGCGTGCAGGCCGATGACCTGCGCCACCGCCTCGCCCCCGCGCTGGTGTACGACGCGCCCGCCACCCTGCGGTTGATGAGCGAAGAAATTTTCGGCCCCTTGCTGCCCGTGGTGCTGTACGACGACATCGCGCAGGCGCTCGCCTTTGTGCGCAGCCAGCCCCACCCCTTGGCGCTGTACTGGTTCGACCACGACAAACGCCGCGCCCTGGATGCGCTGCTGCACACCCATGCAGGCGGCGTGACGGTCAACGACACCCTGCTGCACTTCGCGCAAGACGGCCTGCCCTTCGGTGGCGTGGGCGCCTCAGGCATGGGGCATTACCACGGCCGCTGGGGCTTCGACACCTTCAGCAAACTCAAGCCGGTACTGCTGCAGTCGCGGCTGTCCGGCGTCAGCCTGGCGGCACCGCCCTACGGCCAGCGCACCCGCTGGCTGATGAAACTCATGGGACGTTTGTGATGCTTTTGCGCGCAAGGCAACGCCAGGGCGCGCAGACGGCATGAATCACGGCGTGAATGACGGCGTGAATACCGGCGTGGTGAAACCGCACGGCCAGGCGACCCCGCGCAAACCGGCAACTCAGAGCTTGTGAATTTTTCGGGCATGTCCGAAAGGCGCGTCAAAACCCACCCGATCGAGGCGCAAAGCGCAGCCATAGCTTGGGCTATGGCGAGCATTTGCAACGAAGAGCGGGGGTGTTTTGGCGTGCAAGGCGGGCATGGCTGAAATGTTCACAAGCTCTCAGCCCCGGCTGTAGGCCAGGCCGGCGGCCACGCCGCCGAACAGATCGCCCACCACACGTTCCACGCCAGGGAACTCGGCTTGCAGGGCAAGCTGGAACGGGCGCAGCGCCGACGATCCGCCGGTGAGATAAATCGCGTCGAGCGCGCCATTGCCCAGGCCTGCGCGCCGCACACAGTCACGCGCGCAAGCCACGGTGCGCAACAGCAAATCGTCCAGATGGCCGCGCAGATCGGCGGGGGTGAGCAGCGCCTGCAAATCCGCCTCGATGAACGACAGGGCAAGCGCCGTCTCGGCCCCGCTCTGCGAGCACGCGATCTTGGCCTGTTCAACCGCGTGCGCGAGGCGGTGGCCATCGCGGTGGCGCAGCACCGTCATCAGCCGGTCGTGCAGCCGCGTCTGGGTGTAATCCCCGCGCAAGGCCTGCGCCTGGTTGAGCGCGCGCGGCAGGTACAACCACTGAATCAGGTGCCAGGTGGAAAGGTCGAAAAACACCCGGCTCGGCACTTCGCGCCGCTGCGGCCCCAGATGCCGGTAGCCCAGCAGCGGCATCACGCATTCCAGACTGAGCTTGTGATCGAAATCCGTACCGCCGATATGCACGCCCGACGTGGCCAGCACATCGGCGCGGCGATCGACCTGCGCGCTGCGCTCGGGGCCCAGGCGTACCACCGTGAAGTCGGAGGTGCCGCCGCCCAGATCGACCACCAGCACCAAGCTCTCGCGCGTCAGACGGCGCTCATAGTCGAGTGCCGCCGCAATCGGTTCGAGCTGGAAACTCACCTGCTCGAACCCCACGCTCAACGCGGCGTCATGCAGCGACTGCTGCGCCTGCGCGTCACGTTGCGGGTTGTCGTCAACAAAATGCACCGGACGCCCAAAGACCACGCGCTTTGACGCGCTGCCCAATGTCTGCGCCGCACGCTCGCGCAGCTCGGCCAGAAAGGTTGCCACAATATCCTGAAAGCTGATCTGCTGGTGATTGACCTCGGTTTTTTCCAGCAGCAGCGGGCTACCCAGCAAGCTCTTGAGCGAGCGCATCAACCGCCCCTCCGTGCCACTGAGGTATTGCCGCACGGCGTCGCGGC
>JAFGXB010000136.1 GCA_016936875.1 Burkholderiaceae bacterium
ATTTGTCGTCGAGCAGCGCCTGCTCGGTCAGTGTGCCGGGGGTGACCACGCGCACCACACGGCGTTCGACCAGGCCCTTGGCGAGCGCCGGGTCGCCGATCTGCTCGCAAATGCCGGCAGATCCGCCCAGGTTCACCCGCTTGGCCAGATAGCCGTCGAGCGCCTGCGCCGGAACGCCCGCCATGATGACCGGCTCGCCCGCGGACTGCCCGCGCCGGGTCAGGGTGATGTCGAGCAGGCGCGCCGCCTTCTCCGCGTCGGCGTAGAACAGCTCGTAAAAGTCACCCATGCGGCACAGCAGCAGCGCGTCTGGATGCTCCGCCTTCATGCCCAGATATTGCTGCATCAGCGGCGTGTGATGGGCAAGCGTGGTGTTCAAAGTCATCATCAAATGCCGACTGGCTGTTTGGGAAATCGCGGAGGCGTCCGCCGTTTTCGGCAGGGAGCAGCATCCTACTATTCACCCTTGCTGCGCTGTTTTCAGGGGGAGGCTGCCGCAGTCTGGCGGATTTTCCGAAAGTCCTTTTGCCAGCGACCAGACGACGCGGCACGGACAATGCCCGTTCCATTCAACGCGAATCGTCAAGGCGATCAGCACACCGGATTCTTATGCAATCTCTCCGACAATTCTGGCGTGACTGGCGCAGCGGTGAGCTGCGCCTGTTGTTTTTCTCCCTGGTGCTGGCCGTGGCGGCGCTGTCGGCGGTGGGCTTTGTCGCCCAGCGGCTGCAGGGTGCGCTGGTGCGCGATGCGGCGCAACTCATCGGCGGAGATGTGGTGGTGGTGAGCGATCATCCCCTTGCTGCGGCCTATTTGCAGCAGGCGCAGGCCACAGGTCTGCGGCACATGCAGACGGCGGTCTTCCCCAGCATGGCGCTGGACGTGACCGGCGACCGCACCCGGCTGGTCTCGCTCAAGGCGGTTGGCGCGCATTACCCGCTGATCGCCCAGGTGGCGTTGCGCGACAGTCTGCAAGGGCCGGAGGTGTTGCGCAGTGGCCCGCCGCAGCCGGGTACCGTCTGGGTGAACGCCAGCGTGCTCGGCGCGCTGCGGCTGCAAGTGGGCGATTTGCTCCAGCTTGGCAATGCGCGCTTTCGCATCGCCGCGGTGCTGGTGCGCGAGCCGGACACCGGCGCGGGCTTCATCAACTTTGCGCCGCGGGTGATGATGAACCGGGCCGATCTGCCGTCCACAGGGCTGATTCAGCCAGCCAGCCGAGTGACCTATCGCCTCGCGGTCACAGGGCCCGTGAAGGCGGCTGCGGACTACGCGGCTTGGGCGCAGGCGCAGATCCGTCAAACCGCCGCGCGCGGCATGCGGGTCGAGACCGTGGCCGACAGCGGCCCGGCGCAAGAGCAGACACTCAAGCGCGCCTCCGACTTTCTGCACCTCGTCGCGCTGATTACCGCTTTGATGGCCGCAGTGGCCGTGGCCCAGTCGGCGCGCGACTTTGCCCGCCGACGGCTGCAGTCTTGCGCGGTGTTCAAGGCGCTGGGCCTGCGGCAGGCGGTGCTGTTGCGCCGCTATATCGCTGAATTTCTGTGGCTGGGTGGCCTGGCCGCTGCGCTGGGCGTGCTGCTCGGTCTGGCCGCGCAGGCGGCAATGATCGGGCTGCTGCATGGGCTGATCCAGGTGCAGGTGCGCGAATTGCCCGCCCCCGGCTGGATGCCCGCGTTGTTTGCTGCGGCCACGGGCATGGTGCTGCTGCTTGCGTTCGGCCTGCCCTCCATCCTGCAACTGGCGCGGGTGCCGCCACTGGCCGTGCTGCGCCGCAGCCTGGGGCGGCTGCAGTCGGCGCCGTTTGCCACGGTGTTTGCCGGGGTGGCCGTGTTTGCCGCGCTGCTGTGGCTGCAGGCCGGTGATCTGCGCCTGGGGGCGATTGCAGCCGGTGGCTTCACCGCGCTGGCGCTGGTGTTTGCGCTGCTGGCGTGGTTGATCACCCGCGGTCTGCGACGCTGGATACGCGGCCACGCCGCGACTTCACAGGGGGCCGGCGGACTGCTGCAAATGGCCGCGCGTCAGTTGTCCACCCGCCCCTGGAGCGCGGTGATGCAGATCACGGCACTGAGCCTGGGTTTGCTGGCGCTGGTGTTGCTCGTGCTCATGCGCACCAGCCTGATCGATGCCTGGCGGGCGAGCATCCCGACCAACGCGCCCGATCGCTTTGTCATCAACATCCAGCCCGCGCAGACCAAGGACTTTCTGGCCGCCTTGCGCCATGATGGGGTGACGCAAGAAGACTGGTACCCCATGTTGCGCGGTCGGCTGGTGGCGATCAACGGCCGCGCCGTGTTTGGCCGGGACTATGACGATACCCGCGCCCGCGACCTGATCGACCGCGAATTCAACCTGTCCGCCAGCGCCACGCTGCCCAAGGCCAGCACCTTGGTCGCCGGTGACTGGAGCGCCACGGCCGGGCCGGATGCGAAGGGCCTGTCGGTGGAGCAGGGCATTGCCAAAACCCTCGGCTTCAAGATGGGCGACACCCTGACCTTCGACATCGCGGGCCGACGCGTGACCGCGCCCATCACCAGTGTGCGGCATGTGGACTGGAGTTCCATGCACGCCAATTTTTTCGTGCTGCTGCCGCAGTCTCTCCTGAAGGATCAGCCGGTGACTTATCTGGCGGCCTACCGCGCACCGGGTGATGCGCAGCGCATGGACGATGCACTGGTGCGGCAGTTCCCCAACCTCACCGTGGTGGACGTGGGCAGCCTGCTGGAGCACCTGCGCAAACTGATCGACCAGGTCATCACGGCGGTGCAGTTCCTCTTCTTGTTCGCGCTGGCGGCCGGGCTGGCCGTGCTGGCGGCGTCGCTCGCCTTGTCGCGTCAGGACCGGGCGCGGGAGATGGCGGTGTGGCGGGCGCTCGGGGCTTCTTCGCAGTTGTTGCGGCGCATGGCGCTGATGGAAATGCTGTGGGTCGGCGCTGTGGCCGGCTTGCTGGGGGCTGCAGGTGCGGCGGCGGTCAGCGCGGCGCTGGCGCACTGGGTGTTCCATTTCCCCTGGCAACCGCCCTGGCTGCTCTGGCCTGCGGCCATGCTGGTGGCGGCCTTGCTCGCCATGCTGGCCGGATGGTGGAGTTTGCGTGACGTGTTGCGGCGTGCGCCGGGGCAGAGCTTGCGTCAATTGAGCTGAGCTTCTTTGTTCCGCCAATGCAAACAGGCCAGAGATTGATTTGTGGCAAATTTTGCCGGGGCGCATCTTCCATAATCGCGGCTACTTTGTTCTCTGCTTTTTGATTTCCGCCGCTTCATTCCCCTTTCGCCGCAATTCACAAGCCGTCACCCTCCATGTCCTCTGCCGCCATCTCGATCGCCCCCGCTTCTTCCGCCCCTGAACCCGGCGCCAATACGCCTTACCTGCGGCTTGGCGGCGAGGCGGGTGTGCGCAAACTGGTCGATCACTTCTATGACCTGATGGAGCTGGAGCCGCGCTACGCCGAGCTGCGCGCCATGCATCCCACGCATTCGGAAGAAACGCGCGACAAGCTGTTCTGGTTTCTGAGCGGCTGGCTGGGCGGGCCCGACCTGTATTCGTCACGCTTTGGCCATCCGCGCCTGCGCATGCGCCATTTCCCCTACGCCATCGGCACCAAGGAACGGGACGACTGGATGGCCTGCATGGTGCAGACCTTGAACGAGGTGGACATGGACGCTGACCTGCGCCGCCAATTGCACGAAGCCTTCGCCGGAACCGCCGACTGGATGCGCAACAAAGCCGAGCAAGGCAATATGCCGGCAGGCAATGTGGTGCACGGCTGATGGACCGGCAGTTCAGCCCGCTACGTCAGTTTCCCACTTCAGTTCGCGACTTTTTGGCGGTTTGACGGCGCCGCTCAGCCGCGCTCCGTGCGCCGCGCGGAACGCAGCAGCAACACCAGCGCGCCGGCGCCGCCGTCACTCGGCCGGGCCTGCACATAGGCCAGGACTTCGTCGCGCTGCATCAGCCAACTGCGCACCTTGTGTTTGAGTACGGGCTCGCGCAGCGGCGAGCTCAGCCCCTTGCCGTGGATCACCCGCACGCAGCGCCACTCCCGCTGCAATGCGGCGCGCAAAAACTGCCCCAGCGCCTCGCGCGCCTCGTCGCGTCGCAAGCCATGCAGGTCGATCTCGTTCTGGATGGTCCAGTGGCCGCGTCGCAGCTTGCGCACGGTGTCTGAGCCGATGCCGTCGCGCCGCCACGACAGGGTGGCGTCTGTCTCCAGCAGGTGATCCAGATCGAGTTCGTCCGACATCGCTTCGCGCAGTGCGGCCTGTTCGTCGAGCACACGTTGGAGTGGAATCGCCTCGGGGGGCGTGCGCTGCAAACCGGGCGGGGGAGGGTGCGCCGGGCGATCCAGCGGCTGCGCTCCGGCTGTGGCGGAACGGAACAGAGCACGGTCCGCTTGTGTGGGCGCGGGCTCAGCGCGCGCGGGCGCCGCCAGAGGTTTCGGCGGGCTGGCGGGCGGCTGCTTGTCGTGCGATGGCCGCAGGCGTTGACGCAACTCACGCAGTGCGCCCAGGCTCTTGGCGGTCTGCGCGGGGGCGCCGGGTTTCACAGCAGACCCCGTTCGGCGAAGGAAAACACGCTTTGCCGTGTCACCACCAGATGGTCGAGCACGCGGACATCCACCAGCGCCAAGGCGGATTTGAGCGCCTGCGTGAGGGTGCGGTCGGCGGCGGATGGCTCGGCCAGGCCGCTGGGGTGGTTGTGCGCCAGGATGAGGGATGCGGCATTCAATCGCAGTGCGGCTTTCAAAATCTCGCGCGGATAGACGCTGGTGTGCGCCAGTGTGCCGCGTGAGAGTTCTTCACTGGCGATGAGCTGATGCTGGCTGTTGAGAAAGAGCGCGGCAAAAATCTCCACCGGCTGCGGCCCCAGCCAGAGGCGCAGATAGTCGCGCACGGCGGTGGGCGAGTCGAGCAGGGGTTGTTGCTGCATCTGCTCGTTCAGAGTGCGCCGGGCGAGCTCAAGCACGGCGGCGATTTCCGCGTATTTGGCCGCGCCCAGGCCCTTCACTTTGCGCAACTCAGCGGATGGCGCGCTGAGCAGGCCGTGCAAACCGCCAAAGCGCTCCAGCAGGGCAGCGGCCAGGTCGATGGCGCTCTGCCCGCGCACGCCGGTGCGCAGCACGATGGCGACGAGTTCGGCATCGGCCAAGGCGTGCGGGCCGCGCGCCAGCAATTTTTCGCGGGGGCGTGTGTCTGCGGGAAGATCGGCAATGCGCGTGGCCATACAGGGTTCCACCTAAAATGCGTTTTTGTCTCGCGTCAGCGCACCATTTTGCCTGCGCGCCCTCCATCGTGCCCTGCGTCCAACCTGATTCCTATCTCACACTGCATTACCGCCTGACTGATCCGGGCGGTGTGGATGCGGTGAACACATTTGGCCACACACCAGCGACGCTCACGCTGGGCCAGGGACAGCTCAGCCCGGCGCTGGAAGCGCTGCTCATTGGTCTGGAAGAGGGCACGCAGACGCGCTTTGACTTGCCGGCAGGCGCCGCTTTTGGCGCCCGCATTCCCGGCCTGCTGCGCTGGGTCTCGCGCAGTGTGGTGGAGCAGGTGCGTGAGCGTCCTGGTCCGCAGGCGCTTGTCGGCGATGTGCTGCGTCTACGCCTGCCCACCCATGCGGACGGCGAGGCAGGCTTGCTCACCGCGCTGGTGCGCGAGGTGGACGCCGAACGCGACGCGCTGCTGCTCGACTTCAACCACCCCTTGGCGGATTGCGCGACCACGTTTGAAGTCCACGTCCTCGCCGTGTTGTGACAACGGAATTGCCCCTCATGTCCCAAGACCTCCACCCAGACCGCATGCCGCAGGTGCTGCTGGCCAACCCGCGCGGCTTCTGCGCCGGCGTGGACCGCGCGATCGACATCGTCGAGCACGCACTGGCACGCTTTGGCGCGCCCATCTATGTGCGCCATGAGATCGTCCACAACACCTATGTGGTGAACGATCTGAAATCCAAGGGCGCGATTTTTGTCGATGAACTCGAAAACGTGCCGACGGGTGGCACCGTGGTGTTCTCGGCCCACGGCGTGTCGCAGGCGGTGCGCGCGCAGGCGCAGGCTTTGGGCTTGCAGGTGTTTGACGCCACCTGTCCGCTCGTGACCAAGGTGCATGTGGAAGTGGCCAAGATGCGCCGCGATGGTCTGGAAATCGTGATGATCGGCCATGCAGGGCACCCGGAAGTTGAAGGCACGATGGGGCAGGCGGACGGCATCCATCTGGTGCAGACCCTGCAAGATGTGGCCCGTTTGCCCATCGCGCTGGACGCCCCGCTGGCTTATGTCACCCAGACCACGCTGTCGGTGGACGATGCTGCCGAAATCGTGGCGGCGCTGCGCCAGCGTTTTCCGCAAGTGCACGAGCCGAAAAAACAGGACATTTGCTATGCCACGCAGAACCGGCAGGACGCGGTCAAGGTGCTCACCCCGCAGGTTGACGTGCTGATCGTGGTCGGCAGTCCCACCAGCTCTAATTCCAACCGCCTACGCGAAGTGGCGCTGCGCATGGGAAAACCGGCGTACATGGTGGATTGCGCTGCCGACCTGCGCCCGGAGTGGCTGAAAGACGCGCGTCAGATCGGCCTCACCGCCGGCGCGTCCGCCCCAGAAACCCTGGTGGAACAAGTCATCGCGCGGCTCAAGCAACTCGGTGCCGTCTCGGTGCGCAATGTGGACGGCGCGGTCGAAACGGTGCATTTCCCCCTGCCGCGCGGCCTCGTGGCCAAGACCGAACCCTGATCCCATTTTTGCCGCGCAAGGGATGCGACCCCTTCCTTTCAACACCCATCATCATGCTCGACATCAACCTGCTGCGCAAAGATCTGCCGCACGTCATCTCCCGTCTTGAAACCCGCAAGTCGCCGCAGCCTTATCTGGACGTTGCCCGTTTTAACGCACTGGAAACCGAACGCAAAACCCTGCAAAAACGCACGGAAGACCTGCAAGCGCGCCGCAACCAGTTGTCCAAGCAGATCGGCCACGCCAAAGCCAAGGGCGAAGACGTGGCGCCCATCATGGACGAAGTCGGCAGCATCAAAATCACCCTCGAAACAGATGCGGCCAGGCTGGATGCGCTGCAGGCCGAACTGCTCGACCTGCTCATGGCCGTACCCAATCTACCTGCAGCAAACGTCCCCCTGGGTACCGATGAAACCCAGAACGTCGAGCTGCGCCGTTGGGGCGCGCCGCGCACCTTCAACTTCCCCGTGCGCGACCATGTGGACGTGGGCGCAGAACTCGGACTCGACTTTGAAGCCGCGGCCCGCATATCGGGTGCACGTTTCGCCGTCATGCGCGGGCAGATCGCCCGCCTACACCGGGCGCTGGCGCAGTTCATGCTCGACGTGCACACCACTGAGCATGGCTATACCGAAACCTATGTGCCCTACGTCGTCTCCGCGCAGGCCCTGCGCGGCACGGGCCAGCTGCCCAAGTTCGAGGAAGACCTCTTTCCCGTCCGGCATGGAGACGGCGAAGCCCACTACCTCATTCCCACTGCCGAAGTGCCGCTGACCAATCTGGTGCGCGAACAGATTCTCGATGCGGCCCAACTACCCTTGCGATTCGTGGCGCACACGCCATGCTTTCGCTCCGAAGCAGGCTCCGGCGGACGTGATGTGCGTGGCCTCATTCGTCAGCACCAGTTCGACAAGGTGGAACTGGTTTGGGTGACCCGCGCCGAAGACTCCGCCGCCGCGCTGGACCAACTCACCGCCCATGCCGAAAGCATTCTCCAGCGGCTGGAACTGCCCTATCGCACCATCGTGCTGTGCACCGCAGACATGGGGTTTGGCAGCGCACGCACGCACGATATTGAAGTGTGGCTCCCGGCGCAAAACACCTACCGCGAAATTTCGTCCTGCTCCAATATGGAAGCTTTTCAGTCCAGGCGCATGCAAACCCGATACCGCGCCGAAGGCGGAAAGCCCGAACTCGCGCACACCTTGAACGGGTCTGGCCTGGCTGTCGGCCGCACCCTGGTCGCCGTGCTCGAAAACTACCAGCGCGCTGACGGTGGCATCGACATCCCCAACGCTTTGCAGCCCTACCTCGGCGGCCTGAGCAAACTGTCGGCTTCTGACTGATATACTTTGCGGCTTTTCGCGTTGACCGCAAAAGACGAACACCCGGAAAGGTGGCAGAGTGGTCGAATGTACCTGACTCGAAATCAGGCGTAGGCGCAAGCCTACCGAGGGTTCGAATCCCTCCCTTTCCGCCA